>RFNE01000029.1 GCA_009927375.1 Actinomycetota bacterium
CTTCGCTACAACCAGTTCCATACGACGGCGCTGTGCTCACCAACGCGCGCGTCGCTCCTCACCGGACGCAATCACCACTCTGTGCACATGGGCGGCATCACCGAGATCGCGAACTCCTTCCCCGGATACGACAGCGCGATTCCACCGGAGTCGGCGACCATGCCCAGGTGCTGCGCATGCACGGTTATTCGACCGCATGCTTCGGCAAGTGGCACCTCGCGCCATCCTGGGAACAAGGTCCTGCCGGTCCGTTCGATCGCTGGCCGACGGGACTCGGCTTCGATCGCTTCTACGGCATCATCGGCGCAGAATCCTCGCAGTGGGAGCCACCCGTCTACGACCAGACGACGCCGATCTCGCCGCACATCGGCAATCCCGACTACCACCTGACCGAGGATCTCGCCGACAAGGCCATCGAGTGGATGCAGCGCCAGCGCGTGAGCGCGCCACACCGACCGATGCTGTGTTACTTCTCCACGCCCGCCGTGCATGCACCGCATCACGTGCCGCGCGAGTGGATCGACAAGTTCGCGGGACGATTCGACCTGGCTGGGATTCCTTGCGCGAGGAGATCTATGCCCGCCAACTCGCACTCGGCGTCATTCCTCCCGACACCGCGCTCACGTCGCGACCCGAACAGATCCCCGCGTGGAGTGACTACCCCGAGCGCTATCGACCGGTGGCGACGCGACTGATGGAGACCTTCGCCGGCTTCCTCGCCCATACCGATCACCAGATCAATCGCGTGATCGGTGCGCTCGACGACCTCGGCATCGCCGACAACACGCTCGTCATCTACATCACCGGCGACAACGGCGCGTCCGCGGAAGGAACGGTGCACGGCGCATGGAGCGCACCCTCTTTCCAAACGGCGTGCACGAAGATCCCGAGTGGCTCCTCGAACACCTCGACGACTTCGGGACGGCAAAGTGCGAGAACCACTTCAACGTCGGCTGGGCGTGGGCACTCGACTCGCCGTTCCAGTGGATGAAGCAGGTCGCCTCGCACTTCGGCGGCACCCGCAACGCGATGGCGATGTCGTGGCCGAAGCGCATCGCCGATCGGGGCGGACTGCGCACGCAGTTCCACCACGTGATCGACCTCGCCCCGACGATCTACGAGGCGGTCGGCATCGAACCTCCTGCGAGCGTGAACGGAATTGAGCAGATGCCGATGCACGGCGTGTCGATGGCGTACTCCTTCGATGACAAGGGTGCGCCGAGTGCGCGCACGCATCAATACTTCGAGATCCTCGGCAACCGCGCGATCTACTCAGAGGGCTGGATGGCGTCGTGCTTCCATGGACGACTGCCGTGGATTCGCCTGCAGGGACTCGACTTCGACGGCCCACAGGAACGCTGGGAGTTGTACAACATCGCCGAGGATTTCTCGCAAGCCGTCGACCTCGCCGAGAAGTTTCCCGACAAGTTGCGCGAGCTCCAGGAACTCTTCCATCGACAAGCGATCGATTACGGCATCTATCCCCTGCGCGATGCCGGTTCCCCACGACACGGCGAACTTGCGGTTCCGCACGCCCTCGACGGGATCACCAAGATGACGTACACGACGGCGCACGTGCGGATGCCGGAAAGTTCAGTGCTGAATCTGAAGAACTGCTCGTACCGCATCACCGCCGACATCGAGATCCTCGGCGACACCGATCACGGCGTCATCGTGTGCCAGGGCGGCAACATGGCCGGCTGGTCGCTGTATCTCTCCCCTGACGGACGG
>RFNE01000262.1 GCA_009927375.1 Actinomycetota bacterium
CTCGATCGTCGAGGAGTGCCTCGAGATCGCACTCCAGGCACCGACCGGTGGCAACCGTCAGGGTTGGCACTTCATCGTCATCGAGGACGCCGCCAAGAAGAAGGCACTCGCCGACATCTATCGCGACAACTGGAAGATCTACTCGAGCTTGCCGGGACGACCGACGGGCGATCAACGCGACAGCCAGATGGGTCGCGTGCGCGACTCGGCGACGTTCCTCTCGGAGAACTTCGAGCGCGCGCCGTACCTCATGATCCCGTGCATCGAAGGCCGCCTCGAGAACATCGACGTGGCGATGGGTGCCGGCGCGTGGGGCTCGCTGTTGCCCGCCGTGTGGAGCTTCATGCTCGCGCTCCGCAATCGCGGCATCGGCTCGGCGTGGACGACGATCCACCTCATGAACGACGGCGAGAAGAAGGCCGCTGAACTGCTCGGCATCCCGTACGAAAAAGTCACGCAGGGTGGTTTGTTCCCGATCGCCTACACGAAGGGCACCGAGTTCAAACCCGCCAATCGCCTGCCACTGTCGCAGGTGATGCACTGGAACTCCTGGTAGTCGATTCACCCCTCGGGGGTCGCTGAAACGGCCCCCACAAAAATATTTTTGGTCCCTCCGTAGGAGGGACCAACTCTTCAGGGTCGTTGCAAACGTCGCATCACCCCTGCTTACAGTGCTGCCTCCACCGACCCAGTCAAGGAGGACTGCATGTCACACTCGCACCGCCCGGTGCGTTCACAACTGTGGGAATGCCCGCACTGTGCCCAACGCATCATCGTTCACGTCCGGCTCACCGCCGCCCCGGTGTGCTCGAATCGCTCGTCACACGGCACCAAGGCCGTCGTGATGGTGCGACCACGGAATGTGCGATGACGAGTGTGCGTCAGTCGACGAGACGCAGGCCAGTCGGTGCAATCGACGGCGGCACCGATGGCAGATCCACCACGAAGTTCGTGCGCATCGCAGGGAACACGTGATGCGACACGAGCACCGCCTTGCCGTTCACGTCGGTGGTGACGCGGTCACAGCTCAACACGGGCGAGCCTGCCGGAATCTCGAGCAGCTTGGCCTCCTCGGTCGTGGCGAGGTCCGCGCCGATCGTCTGCGTCGCACCACCGAGTTCGCGATCGATCAGGTTGTAGAACGAACTCGATTCGACTTGCGCTCGCGAGAGTTTCTTGCCGAGGTCGTACGGACACCACACGGTGACGACCGCGAACGGCTCGTCGTCGGCCATGTTCACCCGCTTCACGCGCAGCACCTGATCGCAGTCGAGGATCTTGGCAATGCGCGCGGTCGCCTTCTCGAACCCGAAGTCGATGATCGTCGCTCGCTCTTCACACCACGCTGCGTCAGCTGTTCTTCGATCGTGCCGAGCCGGCCGAGCGGCTGACTGACGGGGTCCCCCGTCACGAACCAGCCGAATCCCTGACGTGCGGCGATCAGGCCCTCGTCACGCAAGACCTCGAGCGCGCGACGGATGGTGACGCGACTGACCTCGAACTCACTCGACAACTCCGACTCGCTCGGCAACAGTCGGCCACTGGCGAAATCGCCCTCGACGATGCGGGCGCGAATCGTCTGGGCGATGTCGTGATATCGGATGCTGCGCACTTGTACTATACTTGTATACAATCTCGTCGAACGCAAGCCCATATATAGAGGAGCCCCCATGACCGTCAGCGCCGGAACCCCGATCGAACTCGTCAACGGTGTCTACGGGCGACTCGCCGAGCGTGTCGCACTCGGGCG
>RFNE01000267.1 GCA_009927375.1 Actinomycetota bacterium
CTCACGCACCGGCCGAGGACGAAGTAGTGGTCACCCGCCGGTGTCACCGATTCGATCGAACAATCGATCTGGCGAGCGTCCCGTCGAGAACCGGCATTCCCGACGACGACAGGTGCGAGGGAATTCCATCGAAGCGGTCAGTGCCATCAGTCGGCTCCTTGGCGAACCGCCAGCACAACTCATCCTGAGATGCGGTCAAGACGTTGACGCAAAAGCCACCACCTTCGGCGATCTGTGGCCATGAAGTCGAGCCGACTCCAGGGAAGAAGCCACGAGTGGCGGATCGAGCGACACCGACACGACGCTGCCGATGGTGATCCCCCACTTGACGCCCTTCCCGTTCACGCCGGTGACGACGCTTACGCCCGTCGGCAAGTGGCCGAGCACGGTGCGGAAGTGTTTCGAGTCAATCTCGCCAGACATCGTGGTCATGCTACTCAACTAGGGTTTCGCCATGGCCGACGCACCGCTCATCGAACGCGCACGAGTTTCGGCGAACGGCATCGACTTCGAAGTGATGACGTGCGGATCGGGTCCGCTCGCGCTGTGCCTGCACGGCTTCCCGGACACGGCTCATTCGTGGCGGTACCTCCTCCCCGAACTTGCGAATGCGGGATTTCGCGCGGTCGCCCCATTCATGCGCGGATACGCACCGACGTCACTCGCTCCGAATGGTGCATATCAAACAGCTTCACTCGCCACGGACGCAAACGCACTCCACGAGGCACTCGGTGGTGATTCGCGCGCGGTGATCATCGGTCATGACTGGGGCGCACCGGCCACCTACGGCGCGGCGATTCTCGAACCGTCTCGCTGGTCGCGAGTCGTCGGCATGTCCGTGCCACCCTGGAACACCTTCGGCAACGCGTTCCTCACGAACCAAGATCAGATCCAACGCAGTTGGTACATGTTCTTCTTCCAGCACCCGCTGAGTGACCACATCGTGTCATCGAACGACATGGCCTTCATCGATCGACTGTGGTCCCAGTGGTCGCCCGGGTATGACGGATCCGCCGACGCACGTCGCGTGAAGGAAGCACTCGCCGACCCCGCACATCTTGCCGCTGCACTCGGCTATTACCGCGCGACGCTCGGTCAGGGGTATCGCGACCCCGCTCTTGCCGAAGCCCAGACCGCAATGCAAACCGAGACGCCGAGCCAACCCGTGCTCTATCTCCATGGCGAGACCGACGGCTGCATCGGCGTCGAACTCGCCCGTGACGCAGATTCACGCAAGCCCGACAATGCTCGCGTCGTCGTCGTTGAAGGTGCGGGACACTTCCTCCAACTCGAGCAACCTGAGCGCGTCAATCGACTCATCGTCGACTGGGTCACGGCAGGCTGAGGAACCCGTCCCGATCGACGATCAGCCCCTCTGCACGCAACTGTCCGACGAGACGATCCGCTCGATCCTGGTCGAGATCGCCCATCACACGCGCAGCATCACCTGAACGCACTCCTCGCCGCGTGAGCTCCTTCAACAACTTGCCACGCGCCTGACGATCCGATCCCTCGAAGCGACCCTGCGGGCGCGACGTTCCGGCAGTGAGCGGCGCGGGGTCCTCGCCGTTGGAGCCGGCCCACCCGCACGACGACGACAACACGCACTCGCCGCACCGAGGCGCACGCGCCGTGCACACCGTTGCACCGAAGTCCATCAACACCTGATTCCACTCCCACGCGAGTCCCGCGGGCACGACTTCATCGGCGATCGACTGCAATTCTCTCCTCGCCAGCACCCGATTCTCGATCCGCGCAATCACCCGCGCGACGTTGGTGTCGACGATGCCGATCTCGCGATGGTCTGCGAACACGAGCACTGCTCGGGCCGTGTAGTCACCGACGCCAGGTAGTGCGAGCAACTCTTCGAGTGACGCCGGCACGACTCCGCCGTGTTGCGCGACGATCACCTTGCTTGCTTCGTGCAGATTTCGGCAACGACGTGGATATCCGAGACCGCTCCACAGCGTGAGCAACTCCCCAAGCGGGGCATCGGCGCAATCGCGCGGCGTCGGATAGGCCTCGACGAAGGCGAGGAACTTGGACACGACTCGATCGACTTGTGTCTGTTGCGACATCACCTCACTGACGAGGATGTGCCAGCGATCGCGCGTCGATCGCCACGGCAGATCACGAAGTTGCGGCAGACCCCACGCGAGCAAGGGGTCGACGAGTCCGGCTATTGACCCCAGACGTCTTGACCGTCGTACGGGCGCTTGCGCTCCGGCAGCGCGGACCGTTTCCACACCATCACACGACGACGGAAATAGCACACTTCCTTGCCGTCTTGATTGAAACCCTTCGTCTCGACGGTGACGACACCGCGATCGTTCTTCGACTTCGACTCTTGGACGTCGAGCACCCTGGTTTCGGCGTGGATCGTGTCACCGTGGAACGTCGGGAACTTGTGCTGCAGCGTCTCGACCTCGAGGTTGGCGATCGCCGCGCCGCTCACGTCGGGCACGCTCATGCCGAGGACGAGGGAATAGACGAGGTTGCCGACGACGACGTTGCGACCCTGCACGCTCTGCGCAGCGAACCAATCGTTCGTGTGCAAGGGGTGATGGTTCATCGTGATCATGCAGAACAGGTGGTCATCGGCCTCGGTGATGGTCTTTCCCGGCCAGTGCCGATAGACGTCGCCGACGACGAAGTCCTCGAGGCAACGACCGAAGGGACGCTCGTGAGTGGTCATGTCATCTCACGCTATCCATCGATGTCATCATCGTCGTCAATTCCCTTGAAGTCGGGCATCGGGAACTGGCCGGTGCGGTCACGCGGCGCATAGTGCTCGATCCAGTCGATTCGGCTGGATGGATGCGCGACGGCATCGGCGGCGATGCGGCGAATCGGCTTCAACTTCTGACGGCG
>RFNE01000028.1 GCA_009927375.1 Actinomycetota bacterium
AGTTGATCCCAATCGTCCGGTGCCCAGCCGAGCTTGAACTGTCGCGCGACGTCACCAGCGAGACCCGCTCGCGCAGGTAGTCGCGGGCGGCCCGTGCATCCGGTGCAGTGAGGAGCCGCTCGTGATACCACTCGACGGCCGAGTTCATCACCTCGATCAGGCGCTTGCGATGTTGGCGATCCTTGCCCTGGCCTGCCGAGGTGTAGGTGAGCTGCATGCCCACCTTGTTGGCGAGGTGCTCGATCGCCCCGACGAAGTCGAGGTGCTCGATCTCTTGGACGAACTTGAACACGTCACCCGACGCGCCGCAACCGAAGCACCGATAACGCTTGGTCTCCTCGCGCACGTTGAACGAGCCGGACTTCTCCGCATGGAACGGACACAGACCCACCCAGTTACGCCCGACTCGGCGCAACTGGAGGTATCCCTGGACGACGTCGACGAGCGAGACGGTGTCCCGCAGGCGTTCGATGTCGTCTTCGGCGATGGCCACCTAGCGAAGGCTAGTTCTGCGGTCCTTGACCACGGAAGCCACGATCGCCACGGTCATCACGAGGACGATGAACGAGAGCGAGACGACCGTCGGCAGGTGGTACCAGTGGGCGAACAGCATCTTGATACCCACGTACACCAGCAGGACGGCGATCGCGGGCTTCAGGTAGTAGAAGCGCTCACGAATGTCGGCGAAGAGGAAGTACAGGGCGCGCAGACCCATGATCGCGAACGCATTCGCCGCGAACACGATGTACTGCTCGTGACTGACCGCAAGCACGGCGGGCACCGAGTCGATCGCAAACACGAGGTCCGAGATTTCGATCACGACGAGCACCGCAAGGAGCGGGGTCGCAAAGCGCTTGCCATTGACTCGAGTGAAGAGCTTCTGGCCGTCCAGTTCGTTGGTCGTGGGAACGAATCGGTGGAACAAACGCATCGCACGCGTGTCCGACGGATTCGAGTTCTCGTCGTCGCCATGGCGCAAGACGCCGTAGCCCGTCCAGATGAGGAACAGTCCGAACAGGATGAGGACGTAGTCGAAGCGCTCGATGATCGCCACGCCGAGGAAGATGAAGATGAAGCGCATGACGAGCGCGCCGAAGATGCCCCAGAAGAGCACACGGTGCTGATACTGGCGCGGGACCTTGAAGTGGGAGAAGATCATCGCCCACACGAAGACGTTGTCGACGCTCAGGCTCTTTTCGATCAGATATCCGCTGATGTATTCGACGGCGGCGGCGCGCTCGAACATCCACCACAGCACGAAGGTGAAGGCGAGTCCGAGGGTGACCCACACGGCCGACTCGATCGCGGCCTCCTTGATGGTCACCACGTGCGCCTTGCGGTGGAACACCAGGATGTCCACCAAGAGCAACACCGTGATGAGGCCGAGCAACATCGGCCAGCCCCACTCGGGCACGGTGATGTCGACGAAATTTCCTCTTGAACTGCCCGCTGCAATCAACATGTCTGTATGTGTACTTTCTCTCGATCTTTCGGGTACGGGTGAGACCGAGTAGCGAACTACTTGGTCTCGCTGTTATTTCCCCCGATGATCGCTTGCGCTGCGGCAAGTCGGGCTATGGGAATACGATACGGCGAACAACTGACGTAGTCCAGTCCTGCCCTGTAGAACAGGCCGATGGACTCGGGGTCTCCCCCGTGTTCTCCGCACACGCCAAGCTTGATTCCGCGCTTGGCCTTACGTCCCCGCGCTGAGGCAATTTTCACAAGCTCGCCGACGCCGACTTGGTCGATGGTCTCGAACGGATTTCGCTTCAGGAGCCCCGCCTCGAGATACGCCGGCATCATGCGGCTCTCGACGTCGTCACGGCTGAACCCGAAGGTCATCTGCGTGAGGTCGTTGGTGCCGAAGCTGAAGAAGTCCGCGTACTCGGCGAGTTCGTTCGCCACGAGCGCTGCGCGCGGGGTCTCGATCATCGTGCCGATCGTGACCTTCGGTCGTACGACCTTCTTCGCACCCTTCTTCGCGGCGGGCTTTGGCTGACGCGAATGCTCGACGATCGCACCCTCGACCCAACTGCGCGCGAGGCGAGTTCGTCCTTGGTGACGGTGAGCGGGATCATCACTTCGACGATCGGCTGGTAACCCTCGGCGGCGACGATGTCTGCGGCGGCCATCAACGCGCGCACCTGCATCGCGTACAGACCCGGCTTGATCACGCCGAGTCGCACGCCTCGCGTGCCGAGCATCGGGTTCATCTCCGCCCAGGCGTGAGCAGCCTGCATCAACTGCTTCTCCTCCGCAGTGAGACCAGAGGTCGCCTGCTTGATCTCGAGTTCGTCCAC
>RFNE01000026.1 GCA_009927375.1 Actinomycetota bacterium
GCGGTGCTCGGCGAGATCTGCACGCACGAAGAGACGCAGGCAACGATCGCGCGTAACGCTGCGTTGATCGCGGAGCTGGACTCGATCATCGACGGCGCAGGATTGCCCGCGCACACCGTGCAGTTCGGTGCGAAGGGTTGCGTCACGTGGGCCGAAGAGCCGATCCGTAACTATCGCGACTACAAGGCGACGGACTTCGACCTCGCGTTCGCCCAGTGGATCCACGGCATCAACCGCGGCATCTTGTTGCCACCGGGTCTCGATGAGCAGTGGCTGATCTCGGTCATGCACGAAGAGCGTGACGCGATGCGTTACGCCGAGGTGTTCGCCTCGTTCGTGGACGACCTCACGGCATGAGCCAACCGAAGTCGGTCGGCTTGCCGACGATGCTCGTTCGTGGGTTGTTTCGTCGCTGTGCGCACTGCGGTGGCAGGGGAGCATTCTTCACCGGCTGGTTCGCGCGCGCAGAGCGCTGCAAGACGTGTGGCTTCAAGTGGGAGCGTGATCTCGTCGGATTCCAACTCGGTGCCGCGGCGATGAACATCATCATGACGGGCGGAGCGGTGCTCGCGACGATGGGTATCGGAGTGATCGTCACCTATCCCGAGGTGCCGACGTGGCCGCTGATTGCCATCGTCGGATCCGTTGCACTCCTCGTTGGCATCGGGGGCTTCCCGACGAGCTACACCGTGTGGTTGGCCGTGGACGTGCGCATGCACCCCCTCGAGCCCGAGGAGCTGGCCGACGCGGCCGCCCACGCGAACGCGCAAACCCAAGCCCAGTAAGGGCCGGGCAATGCTTGACCGAACAGGTGTTCGGGGTTAGGGTCACTGGAGTCCAATCCACCCAACCCGCGCACACATCTGAGCGAACCACCGCACACCCCACATTTAGGGTGCGCAGTCCACTCGGAACCAGACCAGACAGGAGCCCATCATGGCAAGCAAGGACAACAAGCAGTCAGAGGTCAAGAACAACTCGAACGAGTCGATGAGCGACCGCATGAAGGCCTTGGATGCCGCGCTCGGTCAGATCGACAAGCAGTTCGGCAAGGGGTCCATCATGCGCATGGGCGAGAAGGACTCCATGAAGGTCGCCGCGATCCCCACGGGTGCGCTGCCACTGGACATCGCCCTCGGCGTCGGCGGCTTGCCGCGCGGTCGAGTGGTCGAGATCTTCGGCCCCGAGTCATCGGGTAAGTCAACCCTTGCCATGCACGTGGTGGCCGAAGCCCAACGCAACGGTGGCATCTGCGCCTACGTGGACGCCGAGCACGCACTCGATCCCGTCTACGCCAAGGCGATCGGTGTGGACACCGACAACCTGCTCATCTCCCAGCCGGACACCGGTGAGCAGGCCCTCGAGATCACCGACATGTTGGTGCGCTCGGGTTCGCTCGACGTCATCGTCATCGACTCGGTCGCCGCACTCACGCCGCGCGCCGAAATCGAAGGCGAGATGGGCGACAGCCACATGGGTCTGCAGGCTCGACTGATGAGCCAGGCGCTGCGCAAGCTGACGGCGAACCTGAACAAGTCGAACACGATCTTGATCTTCATCAACCAGCTGCGCGAGAAGATCGGCGTGATGTTCGGAACCCCGGAGACCACGACCGGTGGTCGTGCGCTCAAGTTCTACTCCTCGGTGCGCATCGACATCCGTCGCATCGAGTCGATCAAGGACGGGGCAGAGGTCGTCGGTTCACGCACTCGCGTGAAGGTCGTGAAGAACAAGGTCGCGCCACCGTTTCGCCAGGCGGAGTTCGACATCATGTACGGCAAGGGCATCAGCCGCGAAGGCGCC
>RFNE01000304.1 GCA_009927375.1 Actinomycetota bacterium
CACACGACGCGACCTGATGCCGACGAACCACACGACGGCACAACCAAGGACCGTGCGAATCACCCAGTGCAGGGGAAATGACGTCCGTCGTGACGAGATGTCGGAGGAGAAACACGATGCACCACAGGACGATCGCGCACGCCACGAGCCGCGTCGTCGACAGCGGTATGTTTCGATGCCCCGACCGACGAGCACCCAGACCGTACGATTGATGCGTGAACGACGTCGACCACGCAGAACGCCCGCGCTCCCCGCGCGTCGTCGAGGACGGCATCATCTTCCACCGCACCCGTCTGCGCACGCGCGGAGGGCTGTACGCACTCGGCGGCGGTCTCGGAGTCGCCCTCGTCGGTGCGATCCTGCTTGCCATGCCCGGCACCTTGCTCGGCTTCGTCGGCTTCGCGCTGGTGTTCGCCGGTTTGCCAGTGCTGCCGATGACGGGTGCACCGATCGTGTCATCGACGACGAGTTACCTCGTGGCGATACTTGCCAGTGGCGCACTGTGGTTCCTGCTCGGTCACGTCTCGGCACTGCGCGCAACACGACGCGCGGTCGCCAGCTGGCCCGAGTGGCTGCGCGAGTTCCGGCCACTCGCCCTCGGCGTGTGGGCTGGTTCATTGCTCGCACTCGCACTCGGCGCAGTCATTCTCGGCGCGCTCTAGTTCACACGCCGACGCGTGAACGGATGGCGGCAAGCTTCGCTTCGCCGATCCCGCGCACGTTGAGCAAGTCCTCCACCGACTTGAAGCGACCTTTCACGACGCGATAGTCGATGATCGCCTGCGCGGTCGATGGTCCGATTCCAGGAAGTGAGTCGAGTTCCGCGAGTGACGCGGTGTTCAAATTGACGATTGGACCACTCGGCGTCGAACCCGCAGGTGGTGTCGGTGTGCCGACGGGTGTGGGCATGGTCGGTGCTGGCGGCGGATTCACTCCGGGCTTCGGACGTGGAGTCGTCGTCGTGGTGGCGCGACCGCGCAATGGGATGAACACCTGCGCGCCATCCACGAGCGTTGCTGCAAAGTTGACCGCCACGGTGTCGGCAAGCGGCGTGGTGCCGCCCGCTGCTGCAACGGCGTCCACTACCCGTGCGTCAGGAGCGAGTCGAAACACTCCCGGCGAGCGCACCGCCCCGGTGACGTGCACGACGAGGAGTGCACTCGCCGGTGCTGTCGTCGCGACGGTGGCCTGCCCCACCGAGGCCATCGGCAACTGATCATCGATCGGTGGCGGTGGCACGCGCACGACCCACCATGCCCCGAAGACCACGAAGAGCACCCCGACTGCGGCGGCGAGCACGCGCGACATCCCAAACCACCGCAAGGATTCCGTCACGCGTGCCCGCACGACGAGGATGTGTGTGCGACTAGAAGAGTTGGGCAGTCAGTTTCTTGCGATGCCCTGCGACCCGCGGATCGTCAGGGCCCATGGTCTCGAGGATCTCGAGATACCGGGCACGCTTGACCTCGTCCGCCTTGACGTGCGGCAGGAGGTCGGCCAACTCCGCATCGAAGTTGTCGTTCGGCACGAAGGGCTGCTCCTCGACCAGAGCCTCAGTCGGTGGGACGAGGAGCGGCGAAGCCTGTGCACCTTCGGGCAAGAGCTTGTCGACGAACTCCTTGACGAAGTGCTCCGGGTAGCTGCCGGTGAAGCCATCGACTGGTCGGCCCTTGTCGATCGCCACGACCATCGGGATCGACTGCGCGCGAAATGCCTGGGCGATCGCGGGGTTCTCATCCACGTTGACCTTGGCAAGGATGACCTTGCCGCCCGTTTCGCCGACGACCTTTTCGAGGATCGGCCCGAGCGTCTTGCACGGTCCACACCATGGAGCCCACAGGTCCACGACGACCGGAGTGGACTGCGACGCATCGATGACCTCGGTCTGGAACGTGGCGTCGGTGACGTCGATGACCATGGCGGTCACGATATCGCCGAGTGTGTGTCGGAGCGATCGCCTGACTAGGTTGCCTACGTGGCAACGAACACCAACGCCCCCGCCGGCATCAACGCCGAGCGCGTCGGTTCGTGGCTCGAAGCAAACGTTGCAGGTGCCACCGCACCGTTCACCTACACGTTGATCGCGGGCGGACACTCCAATCTCACCTTCAAGGTCGACGACGCGGCGGGCAACCACTACGTCCTTCGTCGACCGCCGCTCTCTCACGCACTCGCAAGCGCACACGACATGGGGCGCGAGCATCGCGTCATCAGCGCACTGTCCGCCTCGCGGGTTCCCGTCGCGCCGGCACTCGGGTTGTGCACCGACGTGGAGGTCAATGACGCACCGTTCTATGTGATGGCCTTCGTCAACGGCCACGTCGTGCGCGACAAC
>RFNE01000198.1 GCA_009927375.1 Actinomycetota bacterium
CGCCTCGTCACGGAGCCGGTCGAGCGTCGTCGGATCGGGGACGTCATGGGTGCAAAGTACGACTGGTCGGGCGACGAAGACATCGGTCTCACGCGCGACACGTGGGTGTATGAGTGCCCGGTGTTCGCAGTGTCATTCGACGACGAGTGACCCAAGTGCGACCAACGACGAATTGAATCTGTCGGTCGCGATGGTGCTCCGGGAGGAGCTATGCCAGAACATCTCGTGGCACCTCGCAACCCTCACGACACACCGCTGAGCGGTTCGGTCAGCTGATTGCTTGGGCAGCCCCCACCAAGATGTACGCGCAGCCGACCGACGAATCCTTCAGCGTGACCGTGAGGTTCGAGCCACTCGAGGAGATCGTTGCGCGCGACGTGAGGTCCGTTCCGAGGCAGAGGTTCTTCACCGAGATGTCACTCTGCTTGGCCCCCGAAACCGTCCACGTCACCTGGTCGACCTTTTCGTCGCGATTTGCGGAATAGCCGGTGCTGATCTTCTTGGCAACCGCAAGCAATCCACCCTTGCGATGGTCGAAGTTGCCGAAGGCAAGGAGTGAGTCACCGTTGGCGAGGTCGAGTCGTTCTGGGTCGTTTGCCATCCAGGTGAGTGACGTTGCGGAACTCCACGACGCGCCGTCGTTGGTCGACGTGCGAATCTCGGACGTCTTGGTCATTCCGCGGTCGGCGGAGAACCACAGCTCCAATTGGCCGGACGCGTTGCGGAACAGCTCAGGGTTGTTTTGGATGTCGTAGTCAAAAGCGAACGTCCCACCCGCATCGATGCTCCAGGAGTTGCCATCCGTCGAGGTGAGTTTGCAGGCCTGACGCTTGAACGGCGGGTTCTTGCCGGCGGCGAGATCGTGGGCAAACGCGAGGTAGCCGCCCGCGACCTTGACGACCTGGGCGTCGCCGAGGAACCCAGCTGAGGCGCCGTCTTTGTTCTTGCAGCCAGATGTCGGCACTGCGGATCCAGAGCCCTTGGTGAAGTCCATGCCCGTGCTGGAAGTGAATCGTGTGAAGTTGTCGACTCCGCCACTTCCGGGTGTCCATCCCCATGCTTCGTAGCCACCACTCTCTGCAGATCGAACGGTGACCGGTGCGCCGATGTCGATGCGTACGCCACTTTCGAGCGTCCAGGTTCTGCCGTTGTCTCTGGAGACGTAGGAGTGGATCTTGTTGTCGAAACCACTGAGCGGAATTTGGGGCTCATTTCCGTTCTTGAAGAACATCCTGAGCGTGCCGTCGGCGAGCTGCAACAGCGCAGGGTCAGAGACGTTGCCGAGGCCGGACTGGTTCGAACCGGCCGACCACAGCAGCCCGTAGGAGAGCGAAGTGAGTCCCGACGATGACGGGGAGGCTGTCGCCGACCCGCCGGAGGGCGCTGTAGACGATGAACACGCGGTCACTTGTTTCTTCTGTGTCGCGTTCAACAGTTTGGCCTTGGAGATCGCAGACGCGACCGAAGAGCCGTACTTCTTCGTCAGGCAGTCCTTGATCGGTGGTGACACTGGTACTGCGGTCGAGACCTGCGGTGCGACCGTAAGTCCAAGTGCAACAGCAATGACAATGAATGAAAACTTCCTACGCATTGCGACCCCAATTCTGGAAGCCTTGATCGACGTCCGTTGTAGAGCGTAGTCAGCCCGACTGACCTCGTAGCGAGTGCGACGTGATCGCGTCGTGGCTAGTGGAATCGAGTGATGTTCGGCGCGGGGCGCTCGCGATCGGGAAGCGTGCGCGTCGGCCAGCCGAGATAGATGATCGCGGTCACGTGGTGCCCGGGTCCCACCCGCAGTGGCGTGCAACGTCGTCGTTGGCACCCTTCGGACAACTCGACCAGAAACTTCCCAAGCCCATCGCCGTCGCGCCGAGCAACAGGTTCTGGATGCCGGCGGCGACCGCATCGCGGTTCTCTTCGGTCTGCAACTCGCTGTCTCCGGGTGCGGTGCCGACCACGATGATCACCGGGGCACGCAGGTATTTGGTACGCGTCTTTTCGACTTTGTTCTCTGCGTCCCCGCGGCGCTTCATCGCCTCGGCTGCGACCTCGCCAAGACCCCGACGGGACTCGCCGGTGAAGACGCCGAATCGCCATGGCCAGGTCTGCTGGTGGTTCGGCGCCCACGCAGCGGCCTCGCACAGCTTCTCGACGAGATTCGGATCGACATCGCGCTCCTGGTCCATCACGAGTTGCGTGCGACGGGAGACGACGAGCGCGAGGAAGTCGTCGAAGGTCATGACTAGTTCTTGTGCAGTGCGGCGTTGAGGCCGCCCCACGAGCCTTCGCGCTGCACGACCTCGACCGCGCCGGTCTGGCTGTTGCGACGGAACAGCAGGCCGTTCGCACCCGAGAGTTCACGAGCCTTGACGACGGTGCCGTCGGGGAGTTTCACCTGCGTGCCCGCAGTGACGTACAGACCTGCTTCGATGATGCAGTCGTTGCCGAGCGAGATACCGAGACCGCTGTTGGCGCCGAGCAGGCAGCGTTCGCCGACGGAGACCACTTCCTTGCCGCCACCAGACAGCGTGCCCATGATGCTCGCGCCGCCGCCGATGTCGGAGCCGTTGCCGACGACGACGCCCGCGGAGATGCGACCCTCGACCATCGAGGTGCCGAGGGTTCCGGCGTTGAAGTTGCAGAAGCCCTCGTGCATCACGGTCGTGCCGCTTGCGAGGTGTGCGCCGAGGCGTACGCGGCTCGCATCCGCGATGCGCACGCCGCTCGGCACGACGTAATCGGTCATGCGCGGGAACTTGTCGACGCCATGCACGACGAGGTGTTCGCCCTGGCGCAACTGGTTGTAGCG
>RFNE01000025.1 GCA_009927375.1 Actinomycetota bacterium
CCACTCAATGCAACAGTTCCCGAGAATTTCCCACCGCCGTTGAAAAAGAGTGCTCCATACGAGGAATATCCGGTGCCGGAAATAGTGAGTGGCTCGGCCGAATCAGTGACCAAACTTCCGACCTTCAACGATGCGCCGCTCGCAACCGTTGTGCCCTGGGTCGCGCCGCTCGCCCCAAGACCAGCGTTGTTCGACAGGTTTAAATCACCATCGTTAACTGCAGTCGTTCCGGTGTACGTGTTCGTCCCAGAGAGTGTGAGCGCACCAGCACCCGTCTTCGTCAACGTTCCGCTACCCGAGATGACTCCGGACAACGTCACACTGGTGACGCCGCTCTCGACCTTGATGGTTGTGTTTGCGCTGAGCGAAATAGTTCCAGACGCCGTCACGCTTGAAGTCGGGAGGTTCAGTGCACCGTCGTTGGAGGACACGCCGTCACCCGCAAGCGTGAGAGGCTCGCTGGTAGACGTCGTGATCTTCAACGTTGCACCTGACGACACGGACGTTCCACCTGCATTCGTGCCGAGCGCAGTCGAGCCCCCGGCAGTCAGCGTTCCCGCGCTCACCGTCGTCGTCCCGGTATACGAACTCGCACCACTCAAGCTCAGAGCACCTGTGCCAGTTTTCGTCAGGTTCGTCGACGTTCCCGCGATGATGCCTGCATACGTCAGCGTCGCTCCAGAACTGACGTCGATCGTTCCGTGTGATGCACCGAGCGTGATTCCACGATTCGTCGAGAGAGTAAAAGTTGAGGATGCCTGTAATGTGCCGCCATTCAAGGTGATCGATGTCGCACTGACCGAAGCCGGTGCAGCTCCAAGGTTGAGGTCGGCGGCGACCGACAACGTCCCCGCGGTGACTGACACACCTCCGGAGTTGGTGTTTGTGCCTGTGACTCCACCAGTCAAGGTGAGTGTGCCCGCACCAGTTTTCGTTATTGCGCCTGTGCCTGACACAACCCCGGACACTGTCGCCGTATACGACGACGCAACTTGGATCGTTGCCGCTGTCGACATCGCCACCGTTCCGCTCACCGTGCCTCCGGCGGTGAAATTGAGGGCTCCTGCCGACGACACCCCGGTACCAGCAAGGCTCAACGGTTCGGCTATTGAATACGCACCAATCTCGAGCGTTGCACCACTCGACACCGACGTGTTGCCACTCGTGCCTCCAAGTGCAGAAGTGTTGCCGATCGTCAACGTGCCTACACTCACCGTGGTTGCACCGATGTAGGTGTTCGCTGCCGACAACGTCAGAGCGCCAGTGCCGGACTTCGTCAGGGTTCCAGTGCTCGTGGCGATCACACCGGAATCGTCGACGTGCCAGCCGAGTCGATCTCGAGCGCGTAGGTCCCCGTGAATCCCCCACTCATCGTGAGCGTCGAGGATGAATCGATTTGGATCTGTGACGCAGCGCCAAGGGTGATCTGGGTTGAAATCACGTTCGTCCCGGAGACGTTGCGAATCGCACCCATCTCCGTTCCACTCGTCACGCCGTCACCCGAAATCGTGAATGTCTCGTCCAGGGTCAATCCACCAGAGATATTGAGGGTCGCATCCGATGCGATCGTCGTTGCACCGTCCGTCGTGCCCAACGAGGCCGCGTTCGAGATTGCAACGACACCCGTGGAGATCGTCGTCGCACCTGTGTATGTGTTCGCCGCCGACAGGGTCAACGTGCTCGAACCGACATTCTTCGTCAATGCGCCGGAACCTGAAATGATTCCCGACAGAGTCTGGGCCGTCGACGACGCGTACGTGAACGTCGTCGATGAACCGAGCGCGATTCCTGCCGAATACGAGCCCGATCCCAACGAACCGGTTCCCGACACCGTGATTCCACCACCAGAAGCCGAGATCGTGGTCGATCCGGAATACGTATTTGTCCCGGAAAGTGTGAGTGTGCCCGAACCCGACTTCGTCACCGTTCCCGATCCTGTGGCGATTGCGCCCGAAACCGTGAATGAGCCTGTTCCACCAAAGGTCGTGTTGATGTTCGAACCAGATACCCCACCGGACAACGTCAACGTTGAAGCGTCTGACATGAACGTTGACGCACCGGTCACGGTGACGAGTCCCGAAATCGTGTTCGCACCTGCGACGTTCCGCAGCACACCGTTCGTCGACACGCCGGTTCCGGCAACCGAAAATGCATCCGCGAGGGTGATTGGCCCGGACATCTCGAGGGCCGCCCCAGAACTCACCGTCGTTGCGCCGGCGCTCGTTCCGAGTGCCCCGCTGTTCTTTGCCGACACTACTCCCGCATAGATCGTCGTCGCTCCCGTGTACGTGCTGTTGGCGTCGAGCGTCAAGGTTCCGGTTCCGTACTTGTTGACATCACCCGTCGACGTCGCGATCGGATCTTGGATCGCGACGTTTCCGTCACCTGCAAAGTTCAAGTTGAACGTTCCGGTGATGGCATTGCCGGTCGCAACGTCGAACGTGAGAGTTCCGTCGTCTGATTGGATACGCGAGTTCGCAGTCAGGGTGACGAGCCCGACAATTGAGTTCGCGTCCGCAGCGGCAGTCGACAAGTTGCGGATCGCTCCGTTCGTCCCCACTCCGTTCCCCGCGATGCTCAAGGCATCAGCGATCGAGATTGCGGTGCCACTGAGGTGGATTGAGGCACCGTTGGACACGGTCGTCGAACCGGCGCTCGTACCGAGTGTCGACGACGAGGTGACGAGCAGCACGCCTTCGTCTACAACTGTCGATCCGCTGTAGGTATTCGTTCCAGAAGGGGTGAAGGTTCCGCTTCCCTTCTTGACGATTCCACCGGTTCCCGAAATGACTCCTGCGAAGGTCGTGGACGTGGAGTTGCCCGTGGTCAGCGTTGCCGAACCCAGAGTGATTGCACCGGTCCCCGAAGCGGCCACGGACGCCACGGTGTCCGACACGCCATTCAAGTCGAACGTCGCACCGTCGCTTACGACCACGGCAGTCGAGTCGGAGAGTTGGCCGGTTCCACTCAACTTCAATGTTCCAGCCGAAATCGTGGTCGTGCCGACATAGGTCAGTGAGCCTTCGATCGTCAACGTTCCCGAGCCGGCCTTCGTGAGGCCTCCCTGCCCGGTGATCGTGCCTCCATACGTTGACGAGGCACTTCCAGAAGTCGTCAGAGTGGCGGTGCCGAGGGAGATCGTCGAACCACCCAACGTGTTCGATATCGATGAAACCGTTTCATTGAAATCGTTCAGATCGAACGTTGCATTGCTGTCGACCACGAGAGCTGTCGAGTTACTCAATCGGTCTGCCGCACCGAGCCGTAACGTTCCTGCACTCACGGTCGTGACGCCGGTATAGGTGTTCGCACCACTCAGCGTCATCACGCCATTTCCGGTCTTGGTAAGTCGACCGGTTCCCGACATCAGCCCCGAATACGTCGTCGAGGAGTTGTCCCCGCCGACCGTGAAACTTCCGCTTCCCAGCGAGACGTCACCGAGACCCGAAATCGAGCCAACCGTTTCGTTGAAGCTTGCAAGGTCGAGCGTTGCTCCACTTGCGATCGCCACCGCGGTGTCGTCGGACCACTTATCTTTGCCGCCGAGCTTGAGCGTTCCGGCAGAAATCGTCGTCGACCCAGTGTTGGTGCTGAGCCCACTCACGGTCAGCGTTCCCGCACCAAGCTTCGTGACCGTCGTTCCTGCACCGCTGATTGCACCGCGATACGTGGAATCTCCACCTTGGGTGATGGTGAGGTCTCCACCAGAGAGATCAAGGTTTCCCGAACCGCTCAGACCGCCCGACGTTGCAGTGATCGTGACATCACCGGTGGATGTTCTGGTGATCGGTGCATTCAACACCACGCTGGAGTCGGCGACCAACGTAAGCGTGGTCGTGCCACCTGCAGCGATTTCAGCTGACACCGTGATGGTGCCGCTCATCGAACCACTTCCGGTCGTACTCACGGTGACGTTGCCGGACTCGAGGGCAGCCGACAAGGTGGCGGCCGAGAGCGTGGCGGCAACCGAGGATGACGAGGACGTGTACGTCCCCGAACTGAAGGAAATGTCGGCGTCCGCGCTCTCCGAAATCGAGATGTCGCGAGGGTCGACCAGCCACGTTCCGTACGCCCCGGCGGGAGCAACGGTGTCGACGTCGATTCCGTCGATGTCCAGAAGTGGTCCAGAGGTCTCGATGCGGCCTCCGTCGCCACCGAATCGTCCACCACGTGCACTCAGCGAACCCTGGACGACGACCCGTGCCGACGGATTCTTCGGGTCGGCCCACAGCACGATGGTGCCGCCATCGCCGTCATAGCGTGCACCTGCGTCGATCGATGCAGCATCGCTGACGGTGATGCGCGAAGCAGGTGCAAACCCGCCAGCACCCTGCCAACCGCCACCAAGTTGGATGACTCCGCCTCCGTGGTCCCCCGATGCTTCGATGGTGCCGTCAACGGAGATGACATCTCCTTCGATCGTGACGGAGCCACCGATGTGTCCGGCGACGTCGATGCGACCGGCAATCGCTACCTCGTCTGCGCGCAAGCGCAGTGAATGTCCGGGCAGACGGATCGTCGAGTCGCGCTCAAGAGTGAGCGTTCCGCCCGTTCGAATGACGACGTCACCACCAGATCGCTTCGCGGCGAGGTTCTGAAGCACACTTGGCGTGATCGATGCGTCGTCGTACGCAATGACCTGCCCATCGTCGAATGCGACTGCCGGATCGTGAGTTCCATCGTTCGAGATCGTGAGGTCGTGGGTCGAAACGACGACGACCGCATTGCTCGACGTATCGAGCACGCGGCGGCCGGTGAGGAAGCGATCGGATTCGATACGAGCATCGATGATGGACGGCACGTCATCGTTGACTATGACGACGTAGCGACCGAATCGGTCCGTCGTGGTTTCGCGCGTTCGACCATCACTCCATCGAGCGACGACCGTTGCACTACTGATCGGCTGACCGGAGTCGTCGACGACGACACCGATATAGGGAGTCGCGACGTTGGAGGTTCGAACTTCCGTTGGCGCGGCGTGCGCGGTGTCGTTCAACCACGACGTGAGGAGTCGCGCGCTCACTCCTCCAAGAACGACGGCGAGGAGACCGAAAGCCAGGGCGCGACGAAAGAAGGTCCTGCTCATGGTGAGCACTGCCCCCTCAACGCTCGACAAGATTGGCGGTCGAAAGTCCGCCCTATTTCAGATTGTGCTGAGTTACTGGGTACGGATGTCCAAGGAGTATCCAAGCCCTCCCAAACGTGACGACGACATGAAATTCAGTGCCGAGAATTCGGCTCGTGAGTACCTGGTGGAATCGGGCACGACGTGCGAATCGCACCTATATAGAGGTGTCACACTTTCTCCGACAGAAACCGCTGCTCCACGGCCGTCGCGCATTGATCCAACGACCTCTCGAAAGCGGAAGAAAGTACTCTTTTCTCTCCCCGACCGAGCCCGCCAACGCAGCGGAGCAGGTGAAATTTTTGTACTCACCCCATAAGTCTCTAGGGGTGCCTTTTCAATCCCAACCCCACCGAAATCCCACTGGTGGTAAGGGTTTCCTCGGCTGAAGACCT
>RFNE01000319.1 GCA_009927375.1 Actinomycetota bacterium
CGTCGATGGTGAGCGTTCCCTCCACGAGGGGCACGAGCCCCGCCAAGGTGCGCAGCAACGTGGTCTTCCCAGAGCCGTTCGGGCCGCGCAGTCCCACCACTTCGACGGTGAACGTTTCTGCGACGCGCCGCAACGGCGCCCCGTGACCGATCACGCCGTCGATGGCGATCATGGCCGAATCCCCCCGAGCCAGCGACCGCGAAGCGCGACGAGCACGACGACGCACACGAAGAGCAGGAGCGCACTTAACGCATAGGCGGCAGGAGCGTTCGTCTCGAGGAGCGAATAGACCGCAAGCGGAACCGTCTGCGTGCGACCCTCGATGTTCCCTGCAAAGGTGACCGTTGCTCCGAATTCTCCGAGGGCCCTCGCCCACGCGACTGCGACACCCCCGATGAATGCCGGCCGAACGCTCGGTATGACGACGAGGAACAATCGTCGCCATGGGCCCGCTCCAGCAGTCGCGGCGAAGTCGAGTGACTGATTGTTGAGCGACGCGAAGGCCCCCTCGAGCGACAACGTCAGGAACGGGAGCGCGACGAAACTCTGCGCTACAACGACTCCGAGCGCAGAGAACGTGAACTGCACACCGAAGATCGAATACAACGACTCTCCCACCAAACCATTCGTGCGACCGAAGGCGGACAACAGTGCAACTCCTCCCACCACTGGCGGAATGACGAGCGGTACGAGGACGATGGACCGCACCACGCTGCGACCCCGCCAAGACCCTCGTGCGAGTGCCCACGCCAGGGGAAGCCCGCACACCGTCGCCACGACGGTCGCCGCCAATGACGTGAGGAGCGAGAGCCACAGCGCCGCGCGCACCGTCGGATCACCCAGGAGCGAGACGAACCGCGACCACTCGACGCGTGTCAGCAATCCAATGAGGGGAAGCGCGATGAGCCCGACAGCGACGGCCGCAGCAACGCGGAAACCCCGGGGGCTTCGATCGACCGAGCGAAAGATCGTCATGGTCGTGCGAATCCAAACTTCTTGAGGATGGATTGGCCGGCATCAGACGACACGAAATCGACGAACGCGCGTGCAGTTTGCTGTTGGCGAGAACCCTTGACCGTTGCTATCGGGTACATCGCCGTCACGTTTACCGAACGTGGAATCGCGATGCCGTCGACCGACTTGCCCGCCGAACGCACGTCGGTGACATAGACGATTGCTGCTTGCGCGTCGCCGGTCACCACCTGTGCGAGAGTCGCTGACGCGTCGACACCGCGCGTGATCGTCGACTCAGGGATCGACACCCCCGCTCGAGCGAGAACCGACTTGGCATACGAACCGCACGGCGCCGTCTGGACGCACATGGAAACGACACCCACGCGAGCAAGATCAGAGAGCCCTACGACCTTGAGGGGATTTCCCTTCTTCACCGCGATCGCCATCGAGTTTCGAGCGAACACCCTTGGCGCGGACGACACGATTCCAGCCGAGACGAGCTTGTCCATGGTCGCCAGATCGGCAAGCGCGACCACATCCGCGGGTGCCCCGGAGAGCACTTGACTCACCAGCACCGACGACGACCCGAAATTGAACCGCACTCGCGCCTGCGGATGTGCCGAGCGAAAGGCCTTGCCGAGCTCCGTGAACGATTCACGTAACGACGCGGCGGCGGACACCGTGATCGTTCCCGAGGCACCGGAGTCAGCATTCGCCTCCGGTGACCAGTGCCACCAATCCCAACGAACATCGTCAGGCCACGACGAGTCGAACGCCTCGGCCGAACATGGCATTACTATAGTCACAATGCGACTAAACGACGCCTTGGCCGATCACGTGGTGCTTGCGCTCGTCGCCGAGGAGCCGCAGCACGGCTTTGCCATCGCCAAGACGCTCTCCACCGACGACCAACTCGCCCAGGTGATCACCCTGACGAGACCACTCGTCTATCGCTCCCTTGCAACGCTCGTCGAACAGGGGCTCATTCGCGCGATCCGCACCGAACCCGGCAAGCAAGGTCGCGATCGCACCGTCTATCGCGCAACCGCAGCAGGTAATCGATCGAACGATGAATGGCTGCACAGCGTCGTCGACCATCCTCGCGATGCACGCGTCGATCTCCTCGCCAAATTCGTTCTTCGCGCGCGACGTGGCCTCGACAATTCCTCACTCGCCCGGCGACAGATCAAAGCGTTCTCCCCGCTCTCTACACGCCTTGGTCGTTCGCACGCCCGTGGAGACGTCGTGTCGCTCTGGCGGCGAGAGTCGTTGAACGCAACGATGCGTGTACTGCGCACCATCGCGGACTGAGTCCCCTTTCTGCCAACTCCTGAGGCGGGGCTAAGGTACGACCATGACGCCACGCGAACTCGTTGCCCAGGTCTGCCCGCTCTTCAACGACACCGGTTGGGCCTACTACTTCACCCCAGACACTCAGGCCAAAGGTGCCGAACTCGGACTGAAGGGCCCGATGTTCTACTTCGCGGGACGTGGTGGCGTCCTCGGCGACTGCGATGCCGACGTCGTCACCGCAGCGTTCGGCTATTTCAATCCCCAGGTCGTGCGCCGCGCATGGGAATCGGCGACGGCGATCAAGCCAGCGCGTGAGATCGGTCGTGCGCACTGGGAATGTTGCGCTCACCTCGGACGACAGAAACTGTCGGGGGTTGCAAATCTCGACAAGTTCGTGGCAGCTGCAGATGCCGTGAACAATGCAGCCGAGCGCGACGGCCTCGCCCTCTATTCGGCCTTCAAGGCAGAGCCGATGGCAAGCGACCTCCCTGGACGTGCGATGCAACTCGTTGCCATCCTGCGCGAGTTCCGCGGGAGCGCACACCTCATCGCCGTGCGAGCGAGCGGACTCACCACCAAGCAGGCACACTTCTCCAAGCGGCCGAACGACGTCGCCATGTTTGGATGGACCCCAGAGGACGCGCCACCCCTCGGTGACGATGTGACCCGTCGCATGAAGGCTGCGGAAGATCTCACCGACGACATCGTGCTCCCCGCGTTCTCGGTGCTGGACGAAGTCTGGCGCCCAGGCGCTCCTCGATGGCGCACGCGCGATCAAGGCCGCAGTCGCTTCATAGAGCCTGAGGAAACGGCGCTCAGCAACTAGTTTCTTCTGTCGTGCCACAGAACCGTCGCCTCCTCGGGACGGCATTCACCTTCATGGCGTGCCTCGGGTTCTCGATCGTCCCCGCCCTCGCCAAGTCCTCCTACGACGCAGGTGCGAACGCACTCGGCGTGATGACCGTGCGTTTCTCCATCGCTGGACTATTTCTCATCTTCGCGAGGTTGACCTTCGGACGGAAAGAATCCTGGCCAACTCCACGTCAAACCCTGATCCTGCTCGCCATCGGCGCTGTGGGGATTACGGCAGTGTCCCTCACGTACTTCATCGCCATCGACGACATCGACACGAGCCTTGCGATCGTGCTCTGGTACATCTATCCGCTCTTCGTCGTCGCCGTCTCCTGGGCAATCCTGAAGAAGCGACCACGACGCAATGTCTTCATCGCCCTGCCGTTCACCTTGGCAGGCATCGCCATCACCGCGGGACAGCTCTCGGGTGGATCGGGTTCTGCGATCACCCTCGTCATGGTGTCGTCGTTCCTCTTTTCCTTCTACATCATCAGCCTCGACAAGGCGAGCCGAGGCATCGGGCTTCTCACCAACGTCACCGTGCTCACGATCGGCACAGCGGTCGGCTACTGGATCGTCTGCCTCTTTCCCGTCACGTCCCTCGACCCGGTGTTCCCCTCAGACACCAATACATGGATCTTGATCGTGGTGCTCGCAGTCTTCGGCACCACTGCCCCGTTCCTCTTCTCCGTCGCAGGACTCACCAGGCTCGAGGCTTCCACCTACTCGGTGATCACAACGATCGAGCCAGTCCTCGGCATCATCGTCGCGGTGATCTTCCTCGGTGAGTCGATGTCGGTCCCGCGCTTCATCGGCGCAGCGCTCGTCATCGGAGCCTTGGTCGGATTCTCGGTCAGCGAATCGAGAGCGCCCGCTACGCCCGCCCACCAGTAGCGGGAAACGCGGCGATCAGCCGTCGCAACGACGCAAGCACGTTCGG
>RFNE01000206.1 GCA_009927375.1 Actinomycetota bacterium
TGCACGCACAGCTTCGGATCCTTGGCGTTGCGGAAGAGCGCCATCGTGCGCACGAGCGCTTCGGGCTCGAGGGTGATGTCGTCGTCCATGAACAACACGTGCGTCGCCCAGCCGGCCTTGCGGAGTTCCATCAATCCGCGTGCGAATCCGCCGGCACCGCCGAGGTTGCCGTTCTCCACCACACGGAGTGGGGCATCAGGGGCTGCATCGAAGGTGACGTTGCGCGCGTTGTCGACGACGAGCACGCGCACCTTGTCGCGCAGCGACTCGATGGTCGACTCGAGGTCGAGCACGGCGTGCACGGTCTTGCGCACATAGTCCTGGCGGTTGAACGTGGTGATCGACAGCGAGAGACGAACGTCGCGGGAGATGGGATCACTCGATCGCCACTCCCCGCCCGTCGCACACACCTCGCCGGTCGTCGCCCGCACGCGCACGAAGTACGTGCCGTGGCGCGAGCCCTGCACGTTCGGCACGCACAACTCGACTGCGGTTGGTGAACCCTCGCCGCGCGGAAGATCGGCACTCGCGATCACTTCTTCGATCGAACCGGTGACGGCGACCACCTCGGCGACACCGAGACCCGATGCACGCACGGACACGTACAGCGCATCGATGGTCGTCAGTCGACGCCAGCGACCGACGTGGAACACCCGAAGGACGTGTCAAAGCTGAGTGTCGCGCCGGCCTGCAGCACGACGCCACCCTGCACCACCTTGGCGTCGCCCGTCGTGCGTGCGTACAGGAGCGGCTCGGGCGTGGTCGGCGTGGGCAGCACGAGGCGCTGCAACAACTGCGTGGTGCTCACGAACCGCCCAATGGATCGACGAAGAACGACGGGATCGGCGTGCCCGCACCCATCGCCTCGCGCATGCCGTTCGCCGCGGCGAGTGCTTCGTGGATGGTCACGTCCATGTCCAGATAACGATAGGTGCCGAGGCGTCCGAGGAACGTGACGTTGCGCTCGGCGCGTGCGCGCTCGACATAGCGCAGCAGCTGTTCCTTTTCCTCCACGAGCCGGATCGGATAGTACGGCACGTCATTCTCACCACACAGGCGTGAGTACTCGTGGTACGTCACCGTCTTGTCGTGCGACTCCCACGGGGCGAAGTGCTTGTGCTCGGTGATGCGCGTGTAGGGCACGTCGGCGTCGCAGTAGTTCATCACCGGACAGCCCTGATAATCGCCGTCGTGCACCTGCTTGTCGAAATCCAGCGTGCGATAGCCGAGGCGACCGTGCTCGAAGTCGAAGTACGCATCGATCGGCCCCGTCCACACGACGTGGTCGTAGTCGCTCATCTGGCTGCGCGAAAAGCGTGTCGAGAGGTACACCTCGATCGACGGGTGGTCGAGGATGTTCTCCACGATCGTCGTGTATCCGTCGCGCGGGATGCCCTGATAGGGGTGATTGAAGTACGAGTCGTCGGCGGTGAAGCGCAGTGGCAGTCGCGCAAGGACGCTCGCGGGCAACTCCTTCGGGTCGACTCCCCACTGCTTGGACGTATAACCCGCGAAGAACGCGTCGTACAGTTCGCGACCGACGAAGCGCAGGCCCTGGTCCTCGAAGCTCACCGGTGTCGTGATCGTCTGGTCGGCTTTGGACTTCACGAACGCCTCGGCCTCCTCGGGCGTGAAGTTGGTGCCGAAGAAGTCGTTGATGAGCGTGAGGTTGAGGGGCATGCGGTAGACCTTGCCCTTCACCGTGGCGCGCACCGTGTGGCGGTACGGCATCATCTCCCCGAAGCGGCGGATGTAGTCCCACACGTGTTCGTGCGCGGTGTGGAAGATGTGCGGTCCGTAGACGTGCACCATCACCCCGGTCGAATCGCGTTCGGTGAAGCAGTTCCCCGCTACGTGGCTGCGGGTGTCGAAGACGGTGACGCGGTGGCCGTCTTCTGCGAGTTCACGGGCCACGACCGCACCCGAGAAACCGGCGCCAACGATGGCAAACGACCGTGACACCACGGTCTCATTCTACGCGAGTGGCTCCTTGGCGTTCGTCGTTCAGTGCGAGAGCCACGGTGCGCACAGACCATCCAGGTCGCGCACCTCGATGCGGTCCCTGTTGGCGTACGTCACCACGTTGTTCGGATCCACACGCAACTTGAACGTGCGGAACTCCATCTCGGTGGTGTCGACCGCGAGGATGCGACCCACGAGTCCTTCACCGAGTCCGAGCAACAACTTGATCGTCTCGAGCGCCTGGATCGACCCCACGATGCCCGGCAACACGCCGAGCACGCCAGCCTCTGCGCAACTCGGGGCGAGCTCTGCCGGTGGCGGCTCTGGAACCATGTCGCGATAGGTCGGGCCGTTCTTCGGATCGAACACGGTGACCATGCCCTCGAAGCGGAAGATCGACCCGTGCACGACGGGGATGCCGAGCTTCACGCTCGCGTCGTTCAACAGGTAGCGCGACGGGAAGTTGTCGGCACCGTCCACGATCACGTCGTAGCCCTTGATGATCTCCATGATGTTGTTCGCCTCGAGTCGCGTGTCGTACGTGACGACGTTGACGTCGGGGTTGAGCATCGTGAGCGTCTTCTTCGCCGAATCGACCTTGCGATCACCGACGCGATCGATGTTGTGCAGGATCTGTCGCTGCAGGTTGGAGGCGTCCACTTCGTCCATGTCGACGATGCCGATCGTTCCGACACCGGCGGCTGCGAGATACAGCGCGGCTGGGGAGCCGAGACCGCCTGCGCCGAGCATCAACACCTTGCTCGCGAGCAACTTCGCCTGACCCTCGATGCCGACTTCCGGCAAGAGCAGGTGTCGCTGGTAACGAATCTTTTGTTCCGCGTTCAGCGTCGCGGGCGTCTTCCACGCGCGGCCCTCGTCCTTCCACTTGCCGAAGCCACCGGCCATCGATACGACGTCGGTGTAGCCAAGCTCGGCGAGCGTCTTCGCGGCGAACGCGCTGCGCACGCCACCGGCGCAATAGACGACGATCGGCGCGGACTTGTCGACGATCTTGGTTTCGATTTGTGCTTCGAGGTGACCGCGCGGAATGTGCAGCGCGCTCGGCAACGCACCCTGTTCATATTCATCCGGCTCGCGCACGTCGAGGACGATGACGCCACGCTCGATGCGGGTCGCGGCATCGGCCGTGTCGACCTCGGTGATGGCGGACTTCGCCTGGGCGAGCAGATCTCGGAAACTGGCCATGTTCGGGGGAACCTCCGCCCAATACCCTACCGTTTCAGTCGGGAATTACCCCGTCCAGCCCACCAATGCGGGGAGGATCTCAGAAATGCTCCCCTGCACGACGACGTCGGCGGCCCCGTCCATCTCCGTCGGCGACCCGTTCACGATCACCACGCGCGCACCCGCGGACTTCGCCCTCGGCACCGCATAGGCCGCCGGATAGACCGACAGCGTCGAGCCGACCGCGAGCAGCACGTCGCACTCCTCCGCCGAGCGCATCGCTCCCTCGATCACGTGCTGCACGAGGGACTCCTCGAACAGAATCGTCGTGCTCTTCAAGATTCCGTTGCACAACACGCACGCCGGGTCCGACTCGCCCGCGCGCACCCGCTCGATCGCCTCGGTCATCTCGCGCACGTCTCCGCACGACCAACACACGGTGGACAGCGCATTGCCGTGCACCTCATAGATGCGACTCGGGTCGTTGCCCGCCTTGTGATGCAGGCGGTCGATGTTCTGCGTGACGATCGCATGCAGCACACCGGCGCGCTCGAGTTCGACGAGGGCGTGGTGACCACGAGTGGGTTGTGCCTCCCACACCGGGGAGCGCATCCTGCTCTGCCA
>RFNE01000324.1 GCA_009927375.1 Actinomycetota bacterium
CCCGCACCCGTCAGCACGGTGATGCGGGAACCCTGCGCGATGATCTCGCGCGCACGATCGATGGCGTCCACGAACCCATTGTGGCATCGGACGACCATCGCCGTCTTTTCGCACACACATCGTGGGTGATGTCGAGCAACCCATCGCGCCGCACCAACGAAGCACACGCCGTGCACCGGCTCATCCACCACGGTCGGATGATGATCACGCCGTGGCACGACGAATCGGTGAGTCAGCACGGGTTCCCCACGCTCTCGCGATACGTCGAGTGGTACTGGCTGCCGATCCTCGGACCGACGGCGCTGCTTGCACTCCGGCGCATGGTGAGCGCCTTCGAGTGGTACTCGAATGGCTATGAGTCCCACGTCGAAGAGCTCGCCTCCTCCCTCGGGCTCACCTACACCGAGGGCACACACAATCCCTTCACGCGCGCGGTGTCGCGGCTCATGTACTTCGGCGTCGTGCGTGGCACCGCACACTCACTCGCCGTGCGCACCCATCTCCCACTCGTACCGACGACGCACTTGCAACGACTTCACCCTGGGCTGCGCGCCTCACACGACGTGTTCGTCAGCGCGGAGCGCGAGTGTGCGGCACGCCCAAGTTGTCCATGAACGCCCATGAGACGCGATGCAGCTCGCTCGGTCCGTGCTCGAGCAGTCCTCGGCGGTGCTTCGGGCACGGATAGCCCTTGTTCGTGGCAAGGCTCCAGTGCGGATGATCGTCTGCGAGCGCACGCATCGCTCGATCCCTCGTCACTTTCGCCAGCACAGAAGCCGCCGCCACGGTCAAACACGACGCATCGGCCTTGACCATCGCCTCCACGCGCGCAACGTGTGGGCTCACGAAGTCCCACTTGCCATCGATGATTGCCGTTGCGCGCCTGGAATCGAATCCGTCCCCGAGCACGGCCAACGCGCGGGCAGCCGCAACACGCTGCGCCTCGTTCATGCCGAGTTCGTCACACTCGCGATTCGAGGCAACCCCGATCGACCATGCCGCACACCCAGCCGCGACGAGATCGAAGATCGACTCGCGCTTCTTTTCGGAGAGTTGCTTGGAGTCCCGCACACCACCGAGACGCTGCGCGCCATCTTCAGCGTCGATCACCGCGCGCGGCAACACCGCCGCACCGATCACGAGCGGACCCGCCCACGCACCCTTGCCGACTTCATCCAGACCGATCACGAACGGCGCACCGTCGGCGAGCAACCTGCGCTCGACGAGTGTGGTCGGGAACGGTTTCACGCGAGCAACGCGTCGCCAGCCGGATCCGTCGTCGACCACGAGGGATCCGTCGCGCCGGCACCGAGTCGAAGTCCGAACGGACCGCCCACTTCCCACAACAGCGCCGGTCGCGAGCCGTGCCAGCGCACACCGAACGACACGGTGTGCTCGGGCGAGGCGACGATGCGGTGGCACTCCAGATTCACTCCACGCCACAGCGTGGGAATTCCGTGCTGCAACAGACCGACGCTGCCATCGCGACGGGGACTCGCAAGCATCTCTTCCATCCACGCCACCGCGCGCACGTCCTTGGGCACGACGTTCGGCGGTGATGATGCCTGGGCCAATTGACCACGAGCCCGCGAGACGTCGCGTGCGGCACGTTCCTCATCGAGTGCGACGAACAGATGCTGTGCGCAATACAAAGCGCGCTCGATGTCCCACGGGGTCTCGCTTTCGCGACGCACTTGCCCAAGGATCCGCTCGGTGCGTTCAGCGATGTCTTCCACGTGACGCGAGGTGTCCTCGCCGAGGAGCATCATCTGGTGCAGCGCAATCACGACAGCAACGTCGTCTCCGCTCGCGACGAAATCCTCGGGCCACTCGTCGATGTCGTGAGCACTGAACACGAGACAGTCGCTGCGCA
>RFNE01000024.1 GCA_009927375.1 Actinomycetota bacterium
TCTGGCTATATCACGTTGGCATTCAATCTCCTGATGAGGCCGCGACTTGCATCTGGTTCTTGGAACTTTGGCCCCAATGAGAACTCGGTTCATTCAGTACTTGACGTTGTTCATGAGTGTCTCGCCAATTGGGGCCATCAACTTCCGATTGAGTCTCAAGATTCAAACCATCATGAGGCAGGATTGTTGCAACTGAACTGCGACAAGGCGAAGCAGAAGCTTGGCTGGCATCCGCGTTGGGACTTCGAAAGAACCATGAAAGAAACGACCGACTGGTACAAAAGAGCATCTCAAGGCGAACACGTCGCAAAAATCACCCAAGACCAAATCACACGGTACGAGGAGACGTCGAATGATTGAAGGCGTGGTAGTAACCCCACTCAAGCAGATACTCGATGAGCGGGGAAAAGTCATGCACATGATGAAAAAGACTGACTCAATATTCTCTGAATTTGGTGAGATCTATTTCTCGCGGGTCTTCCCAGGAGCTGTTAAGGCGTGGCACATCCACGAGAAGATGACCCTCAATTACGCAGTCCCACACGGAAATATCAAGTTCGTTCTTTACGACGAGCGTGTCGGGAGCTCAACGTATGGTGAAGTTAACGAAATTTTCCTTGGTGAAGACAACTATCAGCTCGTCACGGTGCCGCCTCTCATCTGGAACGGGTTCAAGGGACTTGGGGCCGAGCCTGCCCTAGTTGCAAATTGCTCGACGCTTCCCCACGACCCCAATGAAATACGTCGCTTGGATCCCGAAAGTAACCAAATACCTTACGACTGGGCGCTTAAGAACAGATGACGGCCCATGTTCTCCTCACTGGAGGCTTCGGAAACATCGGTGGGCGATTTGCAGCGTTCCTAGCTGATAAGAACGTAACTAGATGCAAGTTGGGTAGTCGGAAGAATCGACTAGTCCCAAAGTGGGCACCTGATGCAGAAGCCATTCGCTGCGACTTGACAGATGTTCGCTCACTTAGAGCGGCCTGTGAAGGGGTGAAGACAATATTCCACTTTGCGGCACTCAACGACCGTGAGTGCGCAAGCGACCCTTCCTGGGCTCACACAGTGAATGTGATCGGAACCGAAAACTTGGCACAAGCGGCTG
>RFNE01000182.1 GCA_009927375.1 Actinomycetota bacterium
AGTCGAGCAACTCACCCGCTACATCACGGCGCTGTCGGCAGACTCGAGCCTCGGGGAGATCCGTGGGATCTTCGTCGCCCAGACCATCAAGCCCCAGGCCAAGACCTTGGCCGAGAGCCGGGGGCTCGGCTGGTGCGAGGTGGACTACGACGACCTGCGGGGCAAGAAATCTGACGAATTGCGCCTGTTTTAGGGGTTTGGGGACCCAGAGCCGATTCCCGATAAATATGACCTAAATAGTCGTAATTAGGCTAGCCTGACCGCCGTCATCACCTCGGGGGTCACATGCAGTTCCCAATAAATCTCAACTTGGTCGGTCGCAAGGTGCTCGTCGTCGGCGCCGGCCGCATCGCCACCCGCAAGGCCCAGCAACTCGTCCCCTGCGGCGCAGACATCACCGTGATCGCCCCACACGTCGTCCCCGAGATGCGCGAGCTTCCCGTGACGATCCTCGAGCGCGAGTACGCAGCTGGAGATGCACTCGGATTCCGACTCGTCATCACCGCGACGGGCAACGTCGAGGTCGACCAGGCGATCTACGACGAGTGTGAAGCCGTGGGCATCTGGGTGAATTCCGCCGATGATCCCGATCGTTGCTCATTCACGTTGCCGGCCGTCGTGCGTCGCGGCTCGCTCATGGTCACCTCCTCCACCGCAGGTGCGAGCCCCGCACTGTCGAGTTGGATTCGCGCACGACTGGACGAGATGTTGGACGACGAACTCGCCGACCTCGTCGCTGACCTTGCCGCGGAACGTGCTCGAGTACATGCACTCGGCGAAAGCACCGAAGACGTGAACTGGGCACCGATCATCGAAGAGCTCGCCGCCAAGCGCGGCATTCGCTTCGGTCGGACACTGAGCGAGGTCGCATCATGACCGTGCACCTCGTCGGCGCGGGACCGGGTGACCCAGAGTTGCTCACCGTGCGCGCGGCGCGTCTCATCGCCTCAGCCGACGTCGTCGTCTACGACGCACTCGCCGACCGCAGCATCTTGGAACTCGCACCCGCTCATGCAGAGCGCATCGACGTCGGCAAGCGACCGGGTCGATCGACGCCGCAGGAATGATCAACGCACTCCTCATCCACCTCGGCACGCAGCACGCGAATGTCGTGCGCCTCAAGGGTGGCGATCCCTACGTGTTCGGTCGCGGTGGCGAGGAAGCAGCCGCATTGCAGCAGGCCGGAATCGACTTCGAGGTCGTGCCGGGAATCTCCTCTGCCGTCGGCGTTCCTGCGTCCGCGGGCATCCCCGTCACTCACCGCGGTGTGTCACACGCGTTCACGGTCGTCACCGGGCATCGCGAAAAGGGCGGGGCCTCGGGCATCGACTGGGAGTCACTCGCCCGCGTCGGCGGAACCATCGTCGTATTGATGGGCGTCACCGAGCGCGCACAGATCGCGCGTCGTTTGATG
>RFNE01000282.1 GCA_009927375.1 Actinomycetota bacterium
TGGGCGACGTGCTCACGATGCGCAATGGCAAGACCGTCGAGATCCACAACACCGACGCCGAGGGTCGCTTGATCCTCGCGGATGGTCTGTCGCTCGCCGTCGAACAGAAGCCGGATGCCGTCCTCGACATCTGCACCCTCACCGGTGCGATGGCGCGCGCGCTCGGCAGCGGAATGGCCGGCGTGCTCGGCAACAACCAGAAGTTCGTCGATCAACTGCTTGCCTCCGCGGATCGCACCGCAGACAAGTTGTGGCAGATGCCGCTCGAGCAGGAGTACCGCTCTGCGCTCGACAGCTACGTCGCCGACATGAAGAACGTCGGTGGTGAGGCGGGTGCGATCACCGCGGCGCTCTTCCTCGAAGAGTTCGTGGGTTCGACGCCGTGGGCGCACATCGACATCGCTGGCCCGATGTGGTCGGATGCCGACAGTGGTTGGCTGCAGAAGGGTATGACGGGTTATGGAACCCGACTGCTCATCGACGCGGCACTCAACTTCAAGCGACCAGCACGTAGCTGACGCCTGCGCACTCAGTCCTTCTGGGTGCCGACTTTCAATCCTTGAACGCTGACTTCGAGTCGATGCCGGCGTCCTTCGGGAGGCCGAGCACGCGCTCGGAGACGATGTTGCGCATGACCTCGTCCGAACCACCTGCGATGCGCATGCCCGGTGCGCCGAGGAGCAACTGGCTCCAGGCGTAGGTGCCCCACTCGCCGGTGTCGGCTTGCAGCTTGGCGCCGAGCACGTGTGAGACGAGATCGTTCATCCGCTTCTGGTTGTCGACGAGGGCCATCTTGCCGATCGACATCTCCGGTCCGGGAGTCTGGCCCGCACGAATCTTGTCCATCGCGCGCTGACCGGTGTAACCCTGGATCTTGGTGTTGATGTAGAGATCGGCGAGCATCTCGCGCACGATCGGATCCGAGTCCATGTCGTAGTGGCGAATCATCGCGAGCAGGCGAGTCCACATCGACGTCTCGCCGCCACCCATCGTGCCGATCGAGGCGCGCTCGTTCATGAGCGTCGTGAGTGCGACGTTCCAGCCGTTGTTCACGTCGCCGAGTCGGTGATCGTCCGGCACGCGCACTTCGTTGAAGAACACCTCGTTGAAACTCGCACCGCCCGTCATCTGGCGAAGTGGGCGAATCTCGACGCCCGGAGCGTGCATGTCGACGATGAAGCCGGTGAGACCCTTGTGCTTGGGAAGGCTGACGTCCGTGCGGCAGATGATCTCGCCGATGTCACTGAACTGCGCGCCAGATGTCCACACCTTCTGTCCGGTGATGACCCACTCGTCGCCGTCGCGTTCAGCTTTCGTCTGCAATGACGCGAGGTCACTGCCTGCGCCTGGTTCGGAGAACAATTGGCAGCCGACGATGTCGGAGCGCCACATCGCGCGCAGGTAGAGGTCTTTGGCGCGATCGGTGGCGTGCGCGAGGATCGTCGGGGCGACCATGCCGAGTCCGATCTGGAACACACCGAGGCTCGGTGTGCGATAGTCGCGCTCGACGGCGTTGTATGCACGCTCGTGCGCGGGAGTCAGTCCTGCGCCGCCATATTGCGTCGGTCCGGTGATCCATCCGAAGCCGTTGTCGAATCGCTTGGCCTGCCACTCCTTGGCCTTGCGCAACACCTCCATCTCGGCTTCGCGACTGCGCTCTTCGAACATCGCGACGTTGTCGGAGCCCTCGCCCCACACGAAGGCCTTGGCGGCTTCCTTGCGTTCGGCGTTGCGCTCGAGGAACTCGCGCGCCTGCTGGGTGAATGCTTCGACCGAGACCGTGTTCGACATGGGACCAACCGTACCCAGTCGGGTCGCTACGGGCGAAGGCGTGCCAACTAGTGTTGTGCCACATGGGTCAGCCTGTAGCCACGAAGAAACTGCCGTCCGCGACCCCGGGTCGGGTTCGCTTCGAGATCAATCGTTCGCTCACGGGGCAGGGCCACGAGCACTACTCGAGCGCAGGTGACGCACGGGGCTCCAAGCCCGCGGACGTGCTTGCGCGGCGACTGTTTGCGACCGGGGCGGTGACGGCGGTGCACGTCTACGGCAACATGATCACCCTCGACGTGACCTCGTCGGCGAACGACACTGCACTGCTCGCCGCGGTCGAAGACATGTATCAGTACTGGACGCCGGGCAAGACCCCTCCGACCGAGGAGGAGTTGATGGCCCAGGTGCCGAAGTCGGCTGCTCCCGTCGCGTCGGGCGACTCGAGTGCTCCGGCGTCGAGCGATCCGAATCTTGCCAAGATTCCGCCTGCACTGCTCGCACGCAGTCAGGCCGCACTCGCCAAAGCCCGCGCGAAGCAGGGCTGAGTTACGCGCGATCGCGCGCGTGATGGGAAACTGAAGTCGAAGCCATGGTCGATATCTCCCTCCACGACGTCGCCGACGAACTCGGCGTGCACTACATGACGGTGTACCGCTACGTGCGGCAAGGGCTCCTTCCCGCGACCAAGCGCGGTCGTACGTGGTACGTGGCATCCGATGACGTGGAGACGTTTCGGTCCTCGCGGGTCGCAATTGCGGCGGAGCCGAACCCGACTGGCCGTCGCAGTGCGCCTTGGGCGCAACGACTCGAGTCACGCCTCGTTGAGGGCGACGAGCGTGGGGCTCTCGAGGTGCTGGAGTCGGCGTTGCGTGCCGGCAACGACGTCTCGTTCGTCTATCTCGACGTGATGGCACCCGCGCTCGCTTCGATCGGCGAACGGTGGGCTGCGGGTGAGCTCGGCATTCACGTCGAGCACCGTGCAAGCGGCATCGTGTTGCGACTGATCGGTCTGATCGGCTCGCGCTTCAAGCATCGTGGCGTGTCCAAGGGCGCGGTCGTGATGGGTGCGCCAGCAGGCGAGGAGCATGCGCTCGTCATCAGCATGGTTGCCGACCTCGTGCGTCACGAGGGTTGGGAGGTGCACGACCTCGGTGCGAACATGCCTGCGGATGCCTTCGCTCACGCCGTCGAGGTGAGTAACGACGTCGTCGCGGTGTGCGTCGGAGTGACCGTTCCGCAGGCGTTGTCGGCGGCGCGGTCGACGATCGCGGCGATCAAGCGCGTGAGCAGCGTGCCGGTGTATGCCGGCGGTGCGGCGGTCGGCGGAGACGAAGCCGCTCGCAAGCTCGGCGCCGATCACTGGACGGGAGACGCCCGCCAGCTCGTCGGTTCGCTGAACCAGTTGGCACGACGCAACTAGCCAGTTCGTGAGCGAACATATGTTCGCTACGCTGTCGGCGTGCACGACCAGCTCGCCCATGCGCTCGCCAGCGGACTCGTTCGCCCCGCACTCGACGTCACGCTCGAGACGCTGAACGTCCCGAGCACTTGCGCGAGGTGTTGCCCGATCGCGGTCTCGTGCGCGGTCGCATCGTGTCGTGCAGTGGAGATGCCGCGATGTCACTTGCGCTGCAGGTCGTGTCGCGGGCGACGCAGGATGGCTCGTGGTTGGCCGCAGTCGGCGTAGACCACCTCGGGCTCGTGGCTGCACACGAACATCGCGTCGCCCTCGAACGACTGGTCGTGGTGAACCCAGGAGATGTGGTGGGCGATTGGGTGGCGGCGGTGGGCATCGCCGTCGAGGGATTCGGGGTCGTGTTGCTGAACGTTCCACGGGGATTGTCGGCACGAGATGCCCAACGCATCACCACCCGCATCCAGTCCCGCCGAGCCGTGGCGGTGTGCGTGGACTCGACACGGCGAGTCGCGGGTGGTCAGGGACTGGTTCCCGATGTCGTGCTGCACACGACGACGGTGGCCTGGCACGGCATCGACGAGGGCTCGGGGCACGTGCGATCCCGCGAGGTGTGCGTGGAGGTGAGTGGTCGGCGCGTGGCTCGTCCGAGCCGGCACACGCTCCACCACGTCGGCTGATGGATCGCGACGTCACGCGCGTGGTGGTCGTGGCGTGTCCCGACTGGCCCGCCCAAGCTGCCGTCCTCGATCGAGTCGAACGGGGCATCGTCGGAGGTGCACTCGCCGTGGTGTCGGCGCAACGAGTGGTGGCGCGCACGCGATCGGCTGGCGCCGAAGGGATCGCAGTGGGGATGCGCATGCGTGAAGCCCAGGGGATCCTGCCGGGGCTGATCGTCGAGGCGGTCAACCCACAACGAGATCGAACGTCCTTCGAGCCGCTCGTGCGGGGCGTGTGCGAGATCGCCCCATTGGTCGAGGTCACCGAACCGGGGATGGTGCTCATCGCCACGCAGGGACCGTCGCGATACTTCGGCGGTGACGAAGCGCTCGCGCAACGGCTGCAGCGCATCATCGGCGAGGCGACGAACGGTCGCATCATCTTCGGCATCGGTATCGCCGACGGTCGACTGGCCGCCACCGTGGCCGCACATCACTCCGCACACACGGGTTCACCGGTCGTCGTCGAGACTGGTCGCAGCGCGAAGCTGTTGGCAGACCTCGGCGTCGGTGTGCTGGGCGAACACTGCGGTGTCGATCCGCAGACGATCTCGCTATTGCAGCGACTCGGCCTGCGCCGACTCGGCGACCTCGTGGCGATC
>RFNE01000111.1 GCA_009927375.1 Actinomycetota bacterium
AGGATAGCGAACATATGTTCGCTTTTGACTGGGGTCAGCGGGTCAGAGTACGGGCCACGCGCAGCGCGCCCGCCAAGCCCACGTCGGCAATCGACAGGGCCTCATCCCACTCAAACCAGCGCACCTGCTGGCTTTCCTCGGCCCCCGGGTTGGGCTCGGCGTCCTCAGCCTGGACCAGATAGCGCACGTCCAGGTGGGTGTGGCCTCGGGGCCCCGGGTGGACGTCCACGTGCATCAGCCAGGGTCCGCTCGAGGGGTGCGCCACCACGAGTCCGGTCTCTTCACGAGCCTCGCGCAACGCGCCGTCGGCGGGTGTCTCACCTGACTCGATGTGACCACCCGGCTGCAACCACAAGTTCAGTCGCTTGTGCAGATGCAACACGACGCCGCGCTCACCGACGACGAGTGCGGAACCGGTGACGTGAATCGGATCGGCATGTTCGTCGAAGGGATGCGCAAGGGTCGGAGCGATCTCCAAGAATTGCGCGATCGATGCGCGCTCGCGCTCGTCGCACGGGATCGCCGCGCGCAACTGCGCGCAGAGCTCCTGCACGATCTGCGAATCGGTCTTTCCAGCACGCTGCGACATGGCGCTCACAAGTTATCGGGCGAATGAAAAACTTTCACCGATACTCCGCGCTCACACTCCAACGACCGTTGTCCAGTATGACGAGCAAGGCCTTGTGCCCTTGTGGAGGATCCTCGATCACGAGTTGCATGCGCACGATGCGGCGACGTCGCAAGCCATCCCACCAGCGCTCTTCGATCGGCCACGGTCCGGCCCACGAGCGCACACGACACCTGCGTCGATCGATGATCACCCGCGTTGGCGGTGCACTCAATTCGTGACGACCACTCACCGACACCTGTCGATCGGTGCATCGTGCACCTCGATCTCGCAGCGGTCCTCGAACACGATCGATGGTGAAGGACTCGGCAACGCACCGCTCCACTCGCGCGACACTTCGACGGCATCACCTCGTCGTTCGAGATCGACGAGTGCGGCAGGCGTGAGCTCGAAGACCTCCGCGGGATCCCGTCCACCCCGCCACAACGGCACCCTGACTGCGTGCGCACCGAGGGCCGCCGTCAGCTCGGCAATCGCCTTGTGGGCGTCCTCGTCGGCCTGGCTGCGAGCCCCCCAAAGCCCCAATTGGCGCCCATTTGCGGGCTCCAGACCAACAGGGTCGAGGCGAATGACGACCACCCCACTCGTCGGAATTCGCGAGGCGACGAAGGCCTCCATCTGCCACCGCACCCGCTCGGCGATCGCGGCTGCCGACAAGCCCTCGGGTTGATACCACAGTCGTTCGCTCGTCTCACCGTGATCACACACGAGCGACACGTGGATGCGCACACACTGCAACGCGTGTGCATGAAGATGCGCGACCAAGTCCTCGGCGAGCGTGCGCGCGAGGTTCACCACCACGCCGACGTCCTCGACCGGTTCTTCGGTGCGATGCGTGGTGATTCGCAACGGTGGAGGCGCGATCACGATCGGCGGATGACGATCGAGTCCGCGTGCAAGGCGATGCAGTTGTGCACCGAGCGGACCGAAGCGGGCGACCAGGGTGGCCTCGCG
>RFNE01000053.1 GCA_009927375.1 Actinomycetota bacterium
TCGGTTCGTCGTCGACGAGTGCGACGACCTTGGCGTGTTGGTGGACGGCCTTGGCGCGTCGAGCGATGTCGAGACCGGTGCCTGCGGGGTGGGCGACGTCGATGATCAACACCTCCGGCTTCTCGCGTTCGACGGCTTGGATGAAAGAGTTGCCGTCGCGCTCGGAGACGAGCACCTTCACTCCCTTCATCGGGGCCATTGCCTTGACGAGTGCTTCGCGCACCATTTCTTGTGGTTCACAGAGTCCGATGGAAACCATGTGCATTCCTCCTGTTTTCGTCGTTGACGAGTCGTGTGAGCAACAACGTATGGACGTTCGAAGTGAGTGACGCATCGTTCACCTCACATCGGTACAAACAGGTGTACTTGCGTTGGAGTGTGGAACAAATGTCCCTCACACACAGTGACGTTCGTGTGTTGATGTCGACGACGTCGATGTTTATCGTCGTGCTTCGTTGAGCAACCGACACAAAGGAGAATCACATGGCACTTGCACAACTGTCGCCACTCGATTGGAGCTTGCCCACGTGGGTTCGTGATCGACCGTTCGCGTGGCCGTCGATGTGGGACGATCTCGCGACCACGACGAACATCCGCGTGGAGGAATATGAAGAGGACGGCACCTACGTCATTCGGGCCGAGGCTCCCGGAATCAACCCGGACACCGACATCGACCTCACCTTGGAGAAGTCCTTGCTCCGCCTGGACATCCGGCGTCACCAGCACAAGCACGAGTCCAAGCGCAAGCAACATCGCAGCGAGTTCTTCTACGGCTCATTCACGAGGATCATCACGCTCCCGCGCAACGCGACCGACAAGGACGTGAGCGCGGAGTACGAGGACGGGATCCTCGAGGTTCGGGTGCCGCTCAACGGAAAGGATGCGGACACGCGTCACGTGCCTATCAGGCACAAGTAGGCGGTACTCCGACGGGAGGGGCCGTGCGCGATGGCGCACGGCCCTTTTCGCGTTTTCGGATTCGTTTCGTTGCCTCGACTCGCTTCGGTATGAATGTCACGACGTGATGGTGAGTCATACCGAATGGCCATCTGCGCACCTCGACGGTCGACGTGTCTCGGCATGCTGTGCGCATGAAAACACGATTCACACTCCCATTCGCCATCGCTCTTGCGATCGCGGCACCATCAGTAGCCCATGCAGATTCTCTCGGCGGTCAACGCTGCGACAACCCTGGAGCCTCACAACGAGCCAACAACGGCAAGTTCGTGTGCTCTCCAGAGGGAGCTCGCAGCGTCTGGCGTCGAGTGGAGACGCCGGCCACGATCCCCGTCATCGCAGACGCACTCCGCGGGTATTCGACGTTCACGTCGTTGCTCAAGCTGTCCGGTCTCGATGTCACACTCGCACAGACCGGTCCGTACACGGTGTTTGCTCCCCGCAACGCCGCGTTCAACGCACTGCCCAAGGCGACGGTCGCAGCGCTGCAGCGCCCCGACAACCTCGCGGCCTTGCGTCGGATCCTCCTGCACCACGTCGTCGCGGGATCGCTGAAGGCGCGCGCCTTGCGCACCATGACGTATCAGACCCTCGACAGCACGACGGTGAGCGTCGTCGTGAAGAACGGGGTGCGCGTGGATGGGGCACAGGTGACCGTCGCCGATGTCCTCGCCACCAACGGCGTCATTCACGGCCTGAGCAAGGTGCTCATCCCGACCGGCGTCACGATCATTCCCTGAAGCGGTCCGTGAGGGGGTACCGCCACGGTTGGTTGGTGCCCCCCCTCGGATTCGAACCGAGGACCTGCGGATTAAGAGTCCGTTGCTCTAACCAACTGAGCT
>RFNE01000023.1 GCA_009927375.1 Actinomycetota bacterium
CAGAGTCCGAGGGCGAAAGTGCGTGGCTAGTCTTGCCCCATGACCATGACGGAGAAGTCCGGATGATTGACGGCGTGGAACTCACGCCAAAGACGGTCGCCTCGATCGGCCGGCCGACCTATGCGACCCTCGAAGAGGAGCGCCAGGCACGCAAGATCGGTCTCGCCGCCGCGCTGCGCGTGTTCGGTCGCCTCGGCTTCGGCGAGGGCGTCGCGGGCCACATCACCGCGCGTGACCCCGAGTTCACCGACCACTTCTGGGTGAACCCGTTCGGCAAGAGCTTCCGTCAGATGAAGGTCAGCGACTTGATCCTCGTCAACCACTCGGGCGACGTCGTCTACGGCGACCAGCCGGTGAATCGTGCGGCCTTCGTGTTGCATGCGGCGATCCACAAGGCACGCCCCGACGTCATCGGTGCCGCACATGCACACTCGGTGTACGGCAAGGCGTTCTCCTCCTCGGTCGCAAGCTCGACCCCATCACCAGGACGCCTGCATCTTCTACGACGACCACGTCGTCATCGCCGAGCAAGGCGGCAAGGTCGTGTTCGAGGTCGAGGCCGGTGAAGAATTCGCGAGCAAGTTCCCGAAGGGCAAGGCGGCAATCCACCAGAACCACGGGTTGTTCACCGTCGGCACCACCGTCGAGGCAGCCGCCTATTGGTTCATCACGATGGAGCGCAGTTGCCAAGCACAACTCGCTGCCGAGGCGGCGGGCAAGCCGATCCTCATCCCGCACGAGTCGGCGAGCTACACCCAACAGTTGACCGGCTTCCCCGAGTCCGGATGGTTCCAGTTCCAGCCGCTCTTCCAAGAGATCTGCGCGACCGATCCCGAACTGTTTGAGTGAGTGAGTCCGCCGTGACCCGGCGCACTCGCAGTGGAGTTCCACCCGAGGCGTTCTTCGTCGCGTCTGCGAGCGCGCAGTACGCGGGCGCGGTGATTGCCGTCAAGTTGTTCGACGACCTCGCCCCGGCGAGCGTCGCGTGGTTCCGCGTGATCGGTGCGGCGGCGATCTGCATCCTCGTGTCGATTCCCCGTCTCCTCCGTGGCGGAAAGTGGTCGCGCAGCGAGTTCCTCTCCGCGTCCATCTTCGGCATCGCGGTAGCACTCATGAACCTCACTTTCTACCTCGCCATCGATCGCCTCGACATGGGTAAGGGCGTGGCGATCGAGTTCATCGGCCCGATCTGCGTGGCCGCCCTCACCACGCGCTCGGTGCGCAACGCGATCGCGCTCGGTTGTGCGACCATCGGCGTCGTCGTGCTGTCGGGCATCGAATTGAGCGGCGAACCGCTCGGGCTGCTGTTCATCTTCCTCGCCTCTGCCTGCTGGGGCACCTACATCGTGATCGGCGCCAAGGTCGCAGCGCTCGATCGCGGCATCGCCGGTCTCGGCGTCGGACTTGCGGTTGGCGCCGTCGTCATCGCGCCGTTCGGTGCACCGCACAGCGGACCCGCGTGGTCACAGCCGTCGCTCATCGGTTGGTGCGTGCTCGTCGGGTTGTTGTCGAATGCGATCGGTTACGGCATCGAACAGACCGTGTTGCGTCGCATTCCCGTGCGACGGTTCTCCGTGCTCCTCGCACTCCTCCCCGTGACCGCGGTCGTGTTCGGCATGATCTTCCTCGATCAGATGCCGACCGCCGTCGAATATCTCGGCATCGCACTCGTGCTCGCCGGAGTCGTGATCCAGCAACGCGACGTGCTCACGCAAGCGAGCGAATCGGCCTAAAGCACTCCCCAGATCCTGCCGATCACGAGGGGTAGAATGATCGGAAGCGGGCGAGGAGATTCCTTCACCATGCGCATACCCCCACTGAGAGCACTCGTCGTTGGCGTTGTCGCCACGAGCCTCGTGTCGGTCGCCGCACCGGTGCAGGCCGAAGACGGACTCCTCCCGAATGCGATCGTCGTCACCGGGCGCGGATACGGACACGGTCGTGGCATGAGCCAGTACGGCTCG
>RFNE01000093.1 GCA_009927375.1 Actinomycetota bacterium
GTTCCGCCCCGCGCGCTCTCGCTCGTCGGGCAGTACGCCTGTGGTTGTCCGATCGCTATCCACCGGACGTCGCCACCGTCGATCGCGTGCTTGGCGTTGCTGCAGGCGAGGCGACTGCGTGCGACATCGAGGGGGCACGGCGAGTGCGACGCAGTCAACAGCGACTGATCCTCGAGGACATCGACCCACAGAAATCCTGAGGAACCAAAACACGCCTCGTTGAATCTGGTGTATCGTCTCGCAGAGTTATCGGGTCAGTGACAGAAGGGTCGAGAGTTCGTGCCACCAAAGCTGCGAGGAAAATGGGCGCTCGGAATCACGCCCCGCAACCTGACGTGGGTCATCAAGGACAAACTCGCCATCTGCGAACGACCGGGCGGTTTTGGCACCAACCATCGTCGGTCCGTCGTCAGGAAGAGATCATCTGGCTGCGCGAGAACGACTTCGACTACGTGGTGTCGATCTTGGCGGCGCCACACAACCTGCACAACTATGACGAGCTCGGCATGCCGTATCGCCACCACCCGTTGCTGAACGTTGACGACATGGATGCCTGGCTGAAGAACTTCTATCGCGACCTCAACTCGCTCCTGCGAGAGAACAAGAAGTTGATCGTTCACGCCGAGGAAGTGAGCGACCGCTTGATCGGCCTGATGGGCGGGTTCATTCGCTGGTCGGGTCTCGTCGACGACGCTTCGCAGGCAATCATCTTGACCGAGCGCATCGGCTCGCGGCAGTTGGATCCGTCCTCGCGGGAACTCATCCTGCGGGTACACGAACTTCGCTGACACACCGCCAAACGACACCGTTGTAGTGTTGATTTCGTGAGTGGTCGTCGCATCGTCGTCACCGGTCTCGGCGGTGAGCTCGGCTCACTCGTCGGCACGTTGCTCGAGGAACAGTCCTGGGTTGGCAACATCGTCGGCCTCGACACCAACCCACCCCGCCGGCGCCTGAAGCGCAGTGTGTTCCACCTCGTGGATGCGTCCGATCGCCGGAGCATCATGCAGATCATCGCTGATGCCGACCCGCACGTCATCGTGCACATCGGGGTATGGGAACCCCACGCCCGAGTGTCGGCACCTGATGCCAAAGCGTTCACCGATGCCATGAGCGAAGCGGTGTTCGACGCGGCCATGCACGTGCCGCACCTGGAGTCAGTGGTCGTGCGCAGTGGGATCGAGGTCTACGGCAATCATGGCCACTGGCCGAAGATGCCGAACGAGCATCAACCGCTCGAACCCGAGTCAACGTTCGGGCACATGCTGCTCAACCTCGAGCATCGGGCTAGCGAACTCGCGATCCAACGCGGGACTGCCATCACCATGTTGCGCCTCGCCCCCGTCGTCGGACCACACGTGCCGAGCCCGCTCGGTCGGGTGCTTCGCTTGCCACTCGTGGCCTTCAATCCGCTCGGCGCACCGGAGTTCTCGGTCGTCGAGGACCACGATGCAGCTGCGGCGTTCGTTGCGGCCGCGCAGTACTCGCCGCACGGAGCCATCAACATCGTCGCGCCAGGCTCGATCAGCGTGACGAAAGCGGCCGCGCTTGGTCGACGCCTCGGGGTTCCGACATTCGGTCCTGGGTGGTGGATCGCCTCACAACTCGCCACGTTCGCCGGTGCTCCGGTTCCCGACCACGTGACGGAACTGTTGATGAACGGCCGCTGCGCCTCGAGTGAACTCGCACGCGAACTGCTCGGCTTCCAACCGCAACGCTCCACCCACGAGGTGATCGAGCACCTCTATGAATGGCCGAGTGTCATTCGCTTCGCGTCGGACGCGGCCTGAGCCATGCCCTTTGCACAGGTTTCTGACGGAACGCGCATCCACTACGAGGTGACGGGGCGCCGAAGCGGTGCACCGGTCGTCCTCATCCAAGGGCTCGGCGCGACCAAGAGCGGCTGGAATCTGCAGCGA
>RFNE01000022.1 GCA_009927375.1 Actinomycetota bacterium
CTTGCGCACAGTCGCTCCCTCATCTCGCGTACGAGCCGCATCGGTGGCGCACCACGGCCGAGCGACGACCAGATCTCACTCGGCAATTCGTGATCGAGTCGCGAGGCGAGCCGCGACGCGGTGAACTTTCCGCTTGCCGCAAGCACGCTCGCCAGTGCGGGTTCGTCGAGGGATTCTGCGATTCGTGTTCGTGCCACGACCAGATGTGTGCGTCACTGGCGAGAAATGTCGGTCGACAACTCACCGGAAGGGCAACAATGGTGGGATGCGATCGCGCCTCCTCACGGTTCTCTCGGTGGCGGCGCTCACGATCGCCCTCGGCGCGTGTCGCTCCACCCCGCGAACGGCGCAGAACTTCTGTCGTCAGCTGGCCAAGGAGCTCCCCGCGATCGCCGAACCACCGGTAACCGACGAGCAGATCACCCAGGCCGTGCGTCGCTTCGAGCGACTGAACGAGATCGCCCCGCTCGAAGTCGAGTCCGACTGGCAGGCACTGACGACGTTGATGCGTGCAGCACGAGACGTGGATGCCAACGACACGCAGTCGGTGCAGGACCTCGTGGATCTGTCGTATGCGACGGAAAAGAGCGCAACGGCTGCTGCCGCGTGGGTGCTGTCGACGTGTGGTGTCGACATCGCGACCGGTCTGTCGGTCGCGCCGTAATCAGTTAGCGGATTTCTCCGCGGCGCACGATCACCTTGTCGACGAGACCATATTCCTTGGCCTGCTCCGGGGTGAACCAACGATCGCGCTCGGAGTCCTTCTGGATCTGTTCGATCTTCTGGCCCGAGTGGAACGCGGTGAGCTCTGCCATGCGGTGCTTCGTGAAGGCGAGCTGCTCGGCCTGAATCGCGATGTCAGCGGCCTGACCACGCAGACCGGCGAGCGGCTGGTGCATCATGATGCGCGCGTTCGGCAGCGTGTAGCGCTTGCCCGGCGTGCCTGCGGTGAGGAGGAACTGGCCCATCGAGGCGGCCAAGCCGAGGCACACGGTGGAGACGTCGCACGAGATGAACTGCATCGTGTCGTAGATCGCCATGCCTGCGGTGATCGATCCGCCCGGGCTGTTGATGTACAGCCAGACGTCGGCCTTCGGGTCCTCGCCCTCGAGGAACAACAACTGCGCACAAATCTGATTCGCCACGTCGTCGTTCACGTCGCTGCCGAGCATGATCACACGGCTCTTCAGGAGGCGCAGGAAGATGTTGTTCTGCGACTCGAGCGAGCCATCCAGTGCCACCGCTGGGGCAGGCGAAGTTGTCGAGGTGGGGTCGAACGTCATGCGCTAGAGGCTACACCTGGGTCGTGACGCCAGGCAGTGACCAAGTACACCTTCGTCACTCGTTCGGGAGCGCCATGAAGTGTCGGCGCACGCCGCTGAAGACCACGACGACGCGTTCGTCGTCGGCGATCGAGTCCCGCATCGCAAGCACTCCTGCAAGGCCCGCGCTCCCCGTCGGCGACACATCGATGTCGGTCGTGCGATGCGCGAGTGCATACGCCTCGACGACGTGTTGCTCCGAGGCGACGACCGGCGAGCCACCGCTGTCGGACATCGCGTTGCAGACCGCGACCCAGTCGTAGGTCTCGTCGTCCAAGATGCCATCGGCGAGTGAGGTCAGCTCCCCTTCCCACGGCCACATGCACTCGTCCCAACGAGAACCCGCGTTGCGCGTGCCGCCGGTCGCCTTCGCGCGATCCCACGCGCGCGCGAGCGGCGCACAGCCTTGGGTCTGCACCGCGTGCAGCATCGGCCGCAGACCGCCGGCGAACAATCCGGTTGCGGCATTCGCGGCGAACGCCCCACCACCGACTTGGATGAACAATCGATCGAGTGGCGGAGTGCTCATGCGCTCCTC
>RFNE01000137.1 GCA_009927375.1 Actinomycetota bacterium
GGCGAGGAGGAAGCTCTCTCCGACGCCCGCACGCACCATGCCGAGTATCTCTCGCGGGTGGCACAGGTGAAGTGTCGATGGCCGACGGCGACCTGGCGTCGGGCGAGTGCGGTGCACTTGGTCGCCTTCACGTGCGGTCGCAGTCGATCACCGGGGAGGATCCGGGCCATCGTCGTCAGGTTGGCGTCTAAGGAAGTGACGTCGATGACCGCGGCCGGGGTCGACAACTCGGAGACAACTCGTGGTTCTTTCACCGTGCCGACGGAGAGACTCGAACTCTCACTGACGGCGTCCTAAGCGCCGTGCCTCTGCCATTGGGCTACGTCGGCCGAACCGCACCAAGGGTAGTGGAGTCTTCTCGGCACCAGACAGAATGGATGCCGTGACCACCACATCGAACGTTCTCGACGCCACCGCACTCACGAGCCAACTCGGACTCGCCGACACCATCGTCGATCCGGACGCGCTTGCCAACAGCGTGCGCAAGTGCGCCGACAACAACGTGGTGTTGCCGACGTTCGCGCAACTCGCGAATCCTTCGTTGATTCCCGCCGACGTCGCCAAGGGTGTCGACAAGAACTCGCCCGACTCGCGCAACTTGTTCCGCGTGCACTGGTTCAACGACCTCGCCGGCAACCGCGTGAGCGTTCCCGACCACGTCGTGTTGCCATCGTCGCTCACCGGCGTCGCCTCGCCGATCATCGTCGTGTTCGGCGACCGATTCCCGATGATCACCGCGCACAAGGTGTTGGCTGCGTACTCGTGCCTCGCGCCACGCGTCATCACCGGTCAGTTCGATCCCGTCTCGCAGCGCGCAGTGTGGCCGTCCACCGGCAACTACGCGCGCGGTGGCGTCGCCATCAGCCGCATCATGGGGGCTCGCGGTGTCGCGGTGTTGCCTGCAGGCATGTCGCAGGAGCGCTTCGACTGGCTCGATCGCTGGACGAGTGACCCGAGCGACATCGTGCGCACGCCCGGCACGGAGAGCAACGTGAAGGAGATCTACGACGCGTGCAACGAGATGCAGCGTGACCCGAAGAACTTCATCTTCAACCAGTTCTGTGAGTTCGGCAACTACCTCGGTCACTACGAGGTGACCGGCCAGGCACTCGCCGCCGTCTACAACCATGTCGCGGCCGGATCGAAGAATCCGAACATGCGACTCGCCGCGTTCACGTCTGCAACTGGCTCGGCCGGCACCATCGGCGCGGGTGATCGACTGAAGGAACTGTTCGGCACGAAGATCGTCGCGGTCGAAGCACTCGAGTGTCCGACGATGCTCGAGAACGGATTCGGCGAGCACAACATCCAGGGCATCGGCGACAAGCACATCCCGCTCATCCACAACGTGATGAACACCGACGTGATCGCTGCGGTGTCCGATCGCGCCACCGACGAACTCGACGTGTTGTTCAACACCGAGGCCGGCAAGCGGTATCTCGTTTCGCGCAAGGGGATTCCCGCCGACGTCGTGGAGACCCTCACGCACTTCGGATTCTCGGCGATCTGCAACACGATCGCGGCGATCAAGACGGCCAAGCTCCTCGGGCTCGGGGAGAACGATGCGCTGATCACGATCGCGACCGACGGCTCCGATCTGTATCCGAGCGAGCGCGTCAAGACCCTCGCGCGTCGCTTCAACAACAACTTCGGAGAGGTCGAGGCCGCAGAGGTCTTCGCCGAACACCTCGGCACGGTCGACACGGACGCGATGATCGACTGCACCCAGCGCGATCGCAGCCGCATCTTCAACCTCGGCTACTACACGTGGGTCGAACAGCAGGGCACCCCGTTGTCGGTGTTCGAGGCGCGCCGCTCGCAGAGCTTCTGGAAGAACCTGCGCTCGTACATCCCGACCTGGGACGCGATGATCGGCGAGTTCAACCAGCGCGTCGCCAAACAGAAGAAGTAGTCAACCGTGACGACGCTCGCCGCACCGGGCTTTGGTCTGCGGTGCGCGGCGTGCGGAACGAAGGTGTCGATCGACACCGCGCTGTCGTGGCGCTGCCCGAACGCGCAGGCGATGGACCGTCATCACGTGTTGCACATCGACGCTCCGATCGCTCCACTGCGTGCGGTCGAGCATCCCAATCCCTTTGCATCGTTCCGTAGCTATCTCGCCTGGGATGCCTTCGCCGCAGCGCACGGTCTCGACGATGCAGCACGCGTCGCGTTGATCGAAGAGCTCGACGCCAAGGTCGCGCTCGTCGCCGGCGTTGGATTCCGCACGACGCCGTACGGGCGAGCGGACGAACTGTCGGACGCGCTCGGCTTCACGTCGTTGGTGGTGTGTGGGTGAAGGACGAGACGCACAACGTCGCGGGCTCGCACAAGGCGCGACATCTGTTCGGTGAACTGCTGCACGTCGTGACCGCAGAGCGGACCGGTGCTGCGCCGTGGCGTGAGGCATCGTCGCGTCCACCACTGGCGATCGCCTCGTGCGGCAATGCGGCATTTGCGGCATCCACGCTCGCCAAGGCACTCGGTTGGCCGATTCGTGTGTTCGTGCCGGTGACGGCGAGCGAGGCGTTGCTCGAAATGTTGCGTTCGGTGGATGCCGACATCGTCGTGTGTCCGCGACTCGACACCGACCCACCCGGAGATCCGTGCGTGCATCGCTTCCGTGAGGAGGTCGCAGCGGGCGCGATTCCGTTTGGCGTGCAAGGAACGGAGAA
>RFNE01000021.1 GCA_009927375.1 Actinomycetota bacterium
TTGCGCTCGAACCACACCATCAACATCGTCGCCACGAGCCCTGCAACGAACACGATGAGCACCTTGATGCCGACGATGGCAAGCGTCTGCCACACGATGTCCCCGTTGAGGGCCGGATCGATGGCAAAGAGGGCGCTCATCACACCTTCTCGATCTTCACGTCAGTGACGGCGGACTGTGCATCGATCAGCTCACGCACGTCGGATCCAGTCTGATTGACGGGCAACCAGGCCGTGCCGCGCAGGACGTCGTCGGACTCTTGCAGCGTGATGAGGATGGTTCCCTTCGCTGACGTCACCTTGACCTTCGCGCCAACCTCGACGCCCAATCGCGCGCGGTCCAGCGGATGAACGGTGATCGTCGCACCGGGTGCGAGCGTGGCAAGCGAAGGGCTCTTGGCAGTGGAGATCGCATTGTCGTAGAGCTTGCGATAGACGACAGCGCGGAAATCGTACGAGTTGCGCTCAGGAGCAGTCACGCTCGACGAGGTAATCGCCTGAGGGGTGCCGTGCTGCATGACGACGCCGTCGTGGCGAAGCGCGCGGGCGTCCGCCGCTGGAGCGAACTCTGCGACGCGAGAAACGAGCGCCTGCTGAACTTCGGCAAGCGACGAGAAACCAAGATCCTTGCCGGCTGCCGAGGCCAACTCGACGGCGACCATCCAGTCGGGGCGCGAAGTGCCGGCCGGAGTGATCTTCTGGGCGACGTTGGAAATGCGACCCTCGAGATTCGTGGTGGTCCCACTCTTCTCTCCATACGCAGCGGCCGGGAACACGACGTCAGCCTGCGCACTCGATGCGGTGAGGAACGTGTCGATGGCGATGATTCCACGAGCGCCAACCAGTGCGCGACGGGCGAGATCAGCGTCGACGGCATCAGCCATCGGATCGGCTCCGACGAGGATCAAACACTCGACTGCCTGCGTGGCTGCAGCATTGAGGATCGCCACCGCATCACGACCATTTCGTGGTGACAACCCTGCGGTGAGTGCGCCACGGACGTTTCCTCGGCGCAGAACTGGCAAGACTTTGGCCGCAGGTGCGACCTGCATCGCCTGGTGTACTGCAGTCATCACCGAGTCTGCAGACTGCGCAAGGTTTGCACGGCCGGCGACGATGACGACTGAACCACTGGCGATCTGTGCGACGATTCCAGCCTCGAGATCGCGAAGTGCCTGAGCTTCCTTGCCGGGCTCAACGACGATCGACTTCCACGCATACGGGCTGAGTCCCGTCGGCTTGCTCGTGATTTCGACGATCTTGGAACGCTTCTTCACTGCTGCATCGCGCAGGCGCAGATAGAGCACTGGCAACTCTTCCTTGAGGTCTGGTGCGATCAACACGATCGTCGCAGCCGACGCTGCTTCATCGATCGTCGCCTGTGGCGTCGCAAAGATCTGTGCGGGCAATCCGTCACCGAGCTGCGCATCGCGGCTGGAGATGCCGAAGGCGTCGGCCAGCGTTGCCCACGCGAAGGCGTCTTCATTCGTTCCACGCGCACCACCGAGGATCGCGACACGATCCGGAGACGAGGCAAGTGCCGCACGCAACATTCGACCCGCAACATCCATTGCATTCGCCCACGACGTCGGCTCGAGCACACCCTGGGCGTTCTTGACGAGCGGTGTCGTCAGGCGATCTTCAGAATTCACGGACTCGAAGTTGAAGCGGCCCCGGTCGCACAGCCAACCCCAGTTCACCGGGTTGATGTCGACGCCTTGATAACGCACGAGTTCGTCGCGGCTGCTCTGGATGACCGTGCGGCAACCAA
>RFNE01000188.1 GCA_009927375.1 Actinomycetota bacterium
GTCCAGTCGTCGGTTCGTCGAGGACGAGGAGGCGAGGGTTGGAGGCAAGCGCCATCGCGATGATCACGCGCTGGGCCATGCCACCCGAGAGTTGGTGTGGGTAGCGCTCGAGCACCGCTTCGGCATCGGCGATCTGTACGCGCTTCAGCGCGGCGAGCGACAGCTCGCGCGCCTCGTCTGCGGACTTGCCGAGGAGTTCGTACACCTCGGCGACCTGCTTGCCGACGCGAATCGTCGGGTTCAGCGCCGCGATCGGGTTCTGGTACACCATCGAGATCGCATTGGTGCGCAACTCGGATCTCGTCGTCGCCGATGGAGGTGATGTCCTTGCCCTCGAAGTGGATCGTGCCACCGGTGATCGAACCGTTGCGCGGGAGGTAGCGCATCGCGGCAAACGCTGCCGTCGACTTGCCGCAGCCAGATTCGCCGACGAGTCCGTAGGCCTCGCCGGGCTGGATCGACAACGAGATTCCACGCAGCACCTCACGGTCGATGCCGCGCACGCGGTATGCGACTCGCAGGTCGCGAAGCTCCAGGGTCGGTGGGGTGGTCACAGTTCGAATGCCTCAGTCACTCCGTCGGCGATGAGGTTGATGCCGATCGCAAGAGTCGCAATTGCGCCTGCGGGGAAGATCGTCGACCACCAGGTGCCGCTGAAGATGAGGTTGTAGTTGTCGGCGACCTGCGAGCCCCAGTTCGGTGAGCCGAGTTCCACGCCGACGCCGAGGAACGACAAGGTGGCGATGGCGAACACCGCGTAACCGAGTCGAACCGTGAACTCGACGATGATCGGTGGCAACACGTTCGGGAGGATTTCCTTGAACAGGATGTGGGGCATGCGCTCGGTACGGAGCTTGGCGGCTGCGACGTAGTCGAGTTCTGCTTCATTCAGCACCGCTGCGCGAACCGTGCGGGCGATGATTGGGGTGAAGACGAACCCGATGATGCAGATCGTCACGATTGACGAGGATCCGCCGACTGCTGACAGCGCGAGCAGTGCGAGCACGAGGACGGGAAGCGCCGAGATGGCATCCAAGATGCGCATCACGACGATGTCGAACCAACCCTTCAGGTACCCGGACACGAGACCGATCGATGCCCCGAGGGTCGTTCCGAGAACGGTGGCGGAAGTGGCCATCATGATGATCGGGCGCGACCCGACGATGACGCGCGAAAAGACGTCGCGACCGTCGCCGTCGGTGCCGAACCAGTTGGTGCCGTTCGGGGCGAGGTCGGTCTCGACGCCGTTGAGATAGCCGAGTGCGTTGGGGTCGATGCGCACGAGCAGTTGACCGATCAAGGCACACAGCACCCAGAAGCCGAGGATGCTCGCACCGACGATGAACGCCTTGTTCTTGCGAAGCTGAGCGAACCGTTCCTTGCGGATCTTCTTGCGCTCGGCTGCCGCCGATTGCTTGAGGTTGGACTCGGTCGTGACGGATTGGCTCATTGTTCGATCTTCTGCCTAATGCGTGGATTGAGGACGGCAAAGAGGACGTCGGCGATCAACTGCACCGACACGATCACGAGTCCGATGATGAGCACCGATGCTTGGAGGACGGGGTAGTCGCGGTATTGCACTGACGTGCGCAACAAGCCACCGAATCCCGGATAGTTGAACACGATCTCGACGGCTACGAGACCACCGATGAGATACGGAATTTGGGATGCGACGACGGCGATCGTTGGCAAGAGTGCATTGCGCAGGATGTGGCGCGTCACGGCCTTGCGCTGCGTGAGCCCCTTCAGCACCGCGGTGCGGACGTAGTCCGAGTCGTAGGCCTCGATCACACCAGCGCGCGCGATGCGCGAGATGTAGCCGAAGAGCACGAGCATCAGTGCGAATGCGGGGAGAATCAAGTGGTAGATCACGGTGAAGAAACCCGGGTCGGGCGTGTCGGGATAGGCGTTGACTGGCAGCCAATGGAACTTGACCCCGACCACGAATGCGAGAATCACCGCCCACACGAACTCAGGCACGACGGCAGCCGAGAGTCCACCAACGGTGAGGATGCGGTCGATGCGCTTGCCTCGATTGACGCCCGCGAGGACGCCGCCCGCGATCGACAACGGAACCACGACGATGAAGGCAAGTGCGGCAAGGCGCAACGAGTAGCCAAGGGCCGGCAAGAGTACTTCGGTGACCGGTGTGCCGCTTTCCGTGCCGATCGCACCGACGGAGAACTGGATCGAGCCACCGAGATCGCCTGAGGCGGTGTCGGAGAGCCACTTCCAGTACTGGGTGAGCAGCGGCTTATCGATACCGAGTTCTTTTTCGAGCGCAATGACGTTTGCTCGCTCTGCGGTATTGCCGAGAATTCGTTCCGCGGGATTGCCGGGAAGCACGTGGGTCATGAAGAAGATTGCTGCGGTGATCAAGAACACCGTGACGAGCGCAAGCCCAATGCGCTTCAAAACATATTTCCCCACGGCGACAGCATAGTGAGTTCGCTTTCGCGAACTTCAAACGACTCCATGAATGACAAGAGCCGGTGTGCTTTCGCACACCGGCTCTTGTGACTACCTGAATTGGATGGATTAGTACGAGGCTGCTGCCGACTCGAACTGACCCATGCCGTTGGTGTAGAAGCCCTTGAGGCCCTTGCGAACAACCGACGTGCGGGTTTCGAAGTACACCATGATGTATGGGGTCTCGTCCAAGCAGATCTCCTGGATCTTCTTGGAAGCTGCCTTGGCCTTGGCCGGGGTGGTCGCGGTGATGAACTCATCAGCCGCCGCATCGAACTTCGCGCTGGCGAAGTGGGCTGCGTTCCAGTCTCCGGTCGACTTGTAGGCGCGGGTGAGGATCTCCACCGGCGTGCCGCGGTGTCCCCAGTCCGTGATGCCGAAGTTCGACTCGAGCCAGTAGTTGTTCTCCACCTTCTTCGACTGACGGGCATCCCACGGAGCCGTGTAGTACGAGTCGGCGAGCTTCAAGGTCACGTTGATGCCGATTTCGGCGAGCGAGGCCTTGAGGAACGGAGCCAACGCGTCGATGTCGTCGCGGTGGTAGCTGGAGAGGTCCACGTTGAAGCCCTTCGAGCCAGCAGCTGACATGAGGGCCTTCGCCTTGGCGAGGTCCTTCTTGCGCTGAGCAACCGAGGTGTCCTTCGTGGCGAACGCGTCCATGATGGAGTCGTTGGCCATGAGGGCCTGACCCTTGAGCACGCTCTTGATGAACGCCTCGCGGTCGAGGGTGGTGGCTGCTGCCTGACGGATGCGCTTGTCGGTCGAGAATGGACCGAAGTCGCAACGCAGGTGGGTCGAGATGTGACCCGCCGACGGAACCTTGACGAGTTCAGCCTTGGCCTTGTTGATCTTGGCTGCGGTCGCCGGGGTGACGCCAGTGACGGCATCGAGCTTTCCGGTGACGAGCTGAGCAACTGCGGCTTCCTGCGACTCGAACACGATCGTGACGAGGTTGTTGAACGACGGCTGACGCTTGGCATCCCAGTAGTTCTCGTTCTTCACGAAGGTGCACTGCGTGCCCTTGGTGTAGGTGTCGAGGATCCACGGACCGCAACCGTTCATCGTGTTTTCCCAGCCTGCTGCGCCGGTCTCACCGTTCTTGATGATGAGGAGGCCGTAGCTGGTCGAGCTGAGGAGCGATGGGAAGGTTCCAACTGCCGAGAGCAGCGTGAACTTCACGGTCGTTGCGTTGACCTTCTCGACGCCGTTGGCGTCGAGGATGCCGTTGAACTTACCGAGCGACTGCGACTTGTTGGACGCGGTGAGGTGGCTCTTGAACGTCCAGACGACGTCATCAGCCGTGAGCTTCGAGCCGTCGTGGAACGTGATGCCCTGACGAATCTTGAAGGTCCACACCTTGCCGCCTGCCGAGCCCTTCCAGCTTTCCGCAACGCGGGGAGCGAGCTCGCCCTTGTTGTCGGAGAATGCGAGGTACTCGCCGACGCAGCAGAGAATCTGGAGCGATCCAGCGTCTGCGGTGGTGAATGGTGCGACTGGGTTGGCAATCTTGCCAATCGAGACGCGCAAGGTCTTCGACGCTGCGCTGGCCGTGCCTGCACCCACGACGCCTGCAACCGGAAGTGCAACTGCTGCACCGGCTGCTGCCGCGCCCTGAATGAAGTGACGACGCGACACGCTGGTCGAGGCGACCTCTGTGGACATGGTTTCAATTACTGACATGTATCCCCCTAGGTAGGTACTACGTAGACCTCATACCCTAGTCATCCACAGACCCGTTGTGTCAATGGGCTGGGCAATTGTCCGTCCCAAGAAGGCCAAAAGGTACGGGCTTTGGGCTGCCGACGGGTCGGCCCGTGGGGTTGTCGGGGCCGATTGCCGGCACGTTGGTCGGAGGCATAGCCACGGTGGGGTCCCGGCCAGGTCGCCCTGAATTCATACCATTATTAGTACGGTAGAAATCTGTGGTACAGCCCTCACGCACACTTCCGACGATGTGGTGCGTAGGGCAATGGTGCAGTTGGTGACGCCGAGCGAGACTCCCGTGCGCGGGATCGTGGTTGCCGACGCCAACGATTGCGTCTCGGTGTATGGATCGCACCTCCTGCATAGCGCGCTCGATGCTGCGGGTGTCGCGTGGCGATGGGCGGTTGCGTCCGCCGTGCCACCACATCGATTGCGATCGAATGAGGTCTCCGCACTTCCGACGCACGTCCGCAAGATCGTCCCGCGGGTCGCAGTGGCCGATCCCGATCGACTTGCCACGGCGGAGCTCGTCATCGGATTCACCGAGTTGCGCTGGCCGGTCGTTGATCATGTCCGAGCGCTGCATTGTCCAGCCCCGGCGCTTGCGCTCCCGGACTTCATTGATGACGGGGAGGCCTTAGCGACGCGACCGCTGAACTTTGCCGCATTGTCCGATGCGGCGATGCGTCACGCACTCGCGCGACCTGGAGCGAGTGCAACCCGTTCGAGTGCCAACGTCAGTGACGATGACTTTTGGACAGACCTCGCCGATGTGTGCGCGAGGTTCGCTGCGCTCTTGCAGCGAGTGAACGACTAACTCGACGGCTATTGCTTCAGGAAGTCTGAAGGCTTCACACCGAGTGCGACGCCGAGACGAACGAGCGTGTCGAGCGCGGGTGAGAAGTGTCCGTTTTCGATTCGGTTGATCGTCTTGCGATCGATACCCGCAACTTCGGCCAGCGCGGCTTGGCTCAGGTCGGCTGCGATGCGCAGTTCGTAGAGTCGATTGGCGAGCACCTTGCGCATCGATGACACGTCGCGCTTGAGTGCGGTTTCGGGAAGTTTCTTGGTCGCGGTTTTCGTCATGAACACACCTTAGGGGAATTGTCGGACAACTGTCCGTCTTTGCGATGGATGGCTCATACCTGTCTCGTAGGCTTGAACCATGCGACTTGGCGTGCTCACGGGAGGCGGGGATTGCCCCGGGTTGAATGCCGTCATCCGCGCGATCGTGCGCAAGGCCGAGGCCCAGCACGGCGATGAGGTCATTGGGTTCTATGACGCCTGGGACGGCGTCATGGAGGGGCGCAGCGTGCGGCTCGACACCGCTCAGGTGCGGGGAATCCTCCCCAAGGGCGGGACCATTCTCGGCACCCGCCGCGGCGGTCCCTTCGACACCCCAGGTGGAGTGGAGCGCGTGCGTGCGACGCTCGCAGCAGAACGCCTGGACGCCCTCGTCGTCATCGGCGGGAATGGCTCGCTCACGGTCGCTTCGATGCTCGCCGATGATCACGGACTCCCGGTCGTCGGAGTCCCCAAGACCATCGACAACGACGTGGTCGGCACCGATACGACGTTCGGCTTCCAAACTGCTGTGCAGATCGCCACGGACGCAATCGACCGACTACATACGACCGCAGAGAGCCACGACCGAGTGATGGTCGTCGAGGTGATGGGTCGTGACACCGGCTGGATCGCAATGCAGGCGGGCATCGCAGGTGGAGCGACGGCGATCGTCGTGCCTGAAGTGCCGTTCGACATCGACGAACTCGCCGCGATCGTGTCGCGACGACATGCGCGCGGGCGTTACGCCTCGATCGTTGTCGTCGCTGAAGGCGCGCGTCCGAAGCCCGGCACACTCGAACTCCCAGCCCGATCCAATGACCGCTATGGCAATGAGACACTTGGAGACCTCTCGCACCTGATCGGTGCCGAGCTGTCCAAGCGCACGGGGTATGAGTCCCGTGTGGTGCAACTCGGTCACGTGCAACGCGGTGGCACGCCGACGAGCTACGACCGAGTGCTGTCGACGCGATTCGGACTCGCCGCCGTCGACCTCGTGCATGAGCGGGCGTGGGGAAAGATGGTCGTTTTGCGCTGCGGTGAGATCGTCGCGGAATCGATGAGCGTCACTCGTGGCAAGACGAGGTTCATCGACCTCGAGATGTTCGACGACGTCGCGAAGAGTTTCTTCGGCTGATCAGTTCGGCGGGCCGAATTGACGGTCGCCCGCATCCCCGAGACCGGGGACGATGAACGCGTTTTCGTTCAATCGCTCGTCGACGGAAGCGGTGACGATGTGCAGGTTCATGTCGCTCTTGTCGAGGAAGGCGATGCCCTCGGGTGCGGCGAGCACGCAGGCGATCGTGATCGGCTGTTGGGCGCCGCGTTGGGCGAGGATGCGACAACCGTGTTCGAGCGATCCGCCGGTGGCGAGCATCGGATCGAGCACGAGACAGTGGCGGCCATTGAGATGTGTCGGCAATTTGGCGACGTATTCGCTCGGCTCGTGCGTGTGCTCGTCACGCTGGACGCCGACGACGGCGATGTCGGCGTCGGGAAGCAATTCCATCGCAGCGGGGAGCATGCCGAGTCCTGCACGAAGAATTGGCACGAGCACTGGACGTCGCGCGATGCGCACACCGTCGGTTTCTGCAAGCGGAGTCGTCACACGGATCTTTTCCGTCGGCACGCTGCGCGTCGCCTCGGCGATCACGACGAGCGACAGCCTGCGCATTTCTGCGCGGAACATCTGATTCGAGGTGTTCTGATCGCGCAGGTTGGTGAGCGCCTCTGCGGCCACGGGATGATCGACGACGGTGACGGTGACGGGCATGTGCTCCATCTTTGCTGATCGGTAGTGTGGCGACCAATGTCCGCAGACTTTCGGATTCGCCTGGCGCACAGTCCTGCCGACGCGGCGGTGATCTCGGCAGTGTTCGACGAGGTCTGGAGCGTGAAGACCATGGTCTCCCCGGAGATCATCGTGGCCAGCCTGCACAACGGTGGGTATGGGGCGATCGTGGAGTCCGCCGGGTCCCCATCGGGGCCGCATTTGCCCTCGTCGGAGTGCCACTCGCCGGTGAGACAGGTCCCAATCTGCACTCACATGCCGCGGGCGTCGTTGCCCACCGAGCCGGGCACGGCATCGGTGAGGCGATCAAGTTGCACCAGTGGCGATGGGCCAAGGACAACGGGTTCGCCAC
>RFNE01000298.1 GCA_009927375.1 Actinomycetota bacterium
CGCTCGCCACTCTTGGCCGAATTCGAACCATTCTCAAAGTGCTCGTCAGTCAGGTCGACATCCTGGAGACGATGACGCCGCTCCAGTTCAATTCCTTTCGCGACAGACTCGATCAAGCCAGCGGGTTTCAGTCGGGTCAGTTTCGTGAACTGGAAGCGGTATTCGGCAGACGACACGCTTCGATGCTCGCTCCTTTCGCTCCCGGAACGGCGATGCACCGTCGCATCAACGAGGCACTCAGGAGACCATCTCTCTGGGATTCCACTCTTCGTTACCTCCATGGACGTTCGCACCCAATACCACCCGATGTCCTTGGTCGCGATACGACACTGCCCTATGCCGCGAAGGAAGACGTCACGGCCGTCGTCGCCGCGGCGTACCGCAACGACCAGGAAGCATCCCTCATCCTCGAGCGATTGCTCGACCTTGACGAAGGTCTCCAGGAGTGGCGCTACCGCCACGTAAAGATGGTTGAGCGAACGATCGGCAGAAAAGAAGGCACAGGTGGCTCGTCAGGCGCGACCTATCTAGCGTCAACCCTGTTCAATCCGGTCTTTCCAGACTTGTGGAATGCGCGTCAGCTCTTCTGAGCGTGAGCGACCTTTCGATATTCGACAAATCGGTGCCCCCAATGGACGAGTGCACCTAACGCGATCAGGGCTCCGGCGAGGAGAGTCGCCTGAAACTCAAGTTGACCCGACACCACGATCACGACGATGAGGCCGAGCACCGGGATCACCGGAACCCAACCAATCGAGCCCCTGATTCGAAACGGGCGGTCAAGGTTGGGCTCAGTCCTGCGCAAGACAATCGTTACGACATTGACAAAGAGAAACGTGACATAGACGAGGACGTCTGTCGCCGCCGCGAGCAACGACAAGTCGTTGAACAAGATCAGAACGCACGCAACAAACGCGCTCGTGAGCAGAGCATTGAGCGGCACCCTTCGATGACGAACAATTCCGAGACGTCCAGGGAGATCGCCAGCGACCGCAACCCCATACAACATCCTCGAAGAAGCTGTGACGACGAGGAGCACCGTCGAACTCGTGCTGACGATTGCCGCGGCCGACATCCAGTGCCCCACACGAGATCCCCACACGTCTGCCATTGCATCCGCGAGAGGTCTCTCGGATGTAGCCAGCGCGTCAACCCCAAGCACGCTCACTGCTGAGACCGCGACAAGGACATACAAGATCGTGGAAATACCGAGAGCTAGTAATAGGGCCCGTGGAATCGTCCGTGCCGGATCCCTCGTTTCCTCAGACAATGTGATCACCTCGTCGAACCCGATGAATGCGAAGAATACGAGTGCCGCACCAGACAAGACTCCACCGAGTCGACCCGAGGTCAGGTCCACATCTCCAACGTGGCCCAACCCAGACAATCCAACGATGACCAGGCTCCCGACTTCAACGGCACCGAGTCCAACGACCACCCACGCCGCGCGCTCCATTCCCAAATACGAGACGACGACCATGACCAGAACCAACGCAATTGCTCCCAGTCGACGATCGATGACGAGAAACTCGCGCAGATACTGACTGAAGCCGAGAGCAACGGTTGCAGTCGCAACGACCAATGCGACAGCCATGATCCAGCCAACGGTCCCCGCAATCCATCGCGGAAAGACCTGTCGGGTGAACTCATGTTCAGCGCTGGCACGGGGGAAACATCGACGACAATTCCATGTAGCTGAATGCCGTCAGCGCAGACAAGACGGCTGCAATCACGAAAGACAGCCAAACCAGTCCCCCAGCGCGCTCCGTAGCAGCCCCCATCAGCACGAAGATGCCGGCACCGATGATCACCGCGACGCCACTCGCGGTGACTTGGAAGAGACCAAGCGACCGATCAAAAGATTCGAAATCGCCCGGATCGTCCATCGCGAGAAATAACCCTATTGATCAAACAACGAGGGGGATTCCGTCACTCCGTGGAAAAACGTACCGACTTCCTCGAAAGCAACACGACAAAGTTCGCGGAGAGTCAATGAAAAAATTGGAGGCGACGCCGGGAATCGAACCCGGATACAGGGCTTTGCAGGCCCTTGCCTAAGCCATTCGGCCACGTCGCCGTGCGTGAACGCTATCGCCATCGCCGTCTCACCGTGTGTTTGACGTCAATCAAATCGCACCGATTTGACCAATCTCCATCATTACGATGAAAGAGATGTCGAATCACCAGCCCGAGACGACCGCGATCACCTCTGGACGTGACGATTCACAATCTCTCGCGCCTCCGATCTGGACGTCGACAACCTGGCAATCCTCCGGTCTCGAAGAGAGCCGACAGCATGCTCTTGCAACCCACGAAGTCGGCAACTATGCCCGATACTCGAATCCCACGGTTCGCGCATTTGAGCGAGCAGTCGCCGAGCTTGAAGGCGCCGAGGAAGCACTCGCCTTCGGATCGGGAATGGGAGCCGTCACGAGCGTGATCCTCGCTCTCTGTTCGAAGGGGGATCACATCGTCGCCCAACGTCAGCTCTACGGCGGAACGGTGGCGTTCCTCAATGGACCATGTGCACGTTTTGGAATCGATGTCACGTTCGTCGACGGATCAAGCCAGGCGCATTTGCTGCAGCGGTCATTCCCGGTCGGACCATGCTCGTGATCGCAGAATCGCCGTCCAATCCACAGATGGGTCTCGTCGACTTCGACGAACTCGCCCAAATCAAGGGTCCGTACACGCTCGTCGACTCCACGCTTGCGACACCCCTCGGCCAGCGCCCGCTCGACTTCGGCGTGTCACTCGTGATGCACTCGGCCACCAAGGGAATCGCCGGTCACAACGACGCGATGCTCGGAGTGGTCGCAGGAGAGAAGGAACTCATCGACGCGATTGGGGATACTCGGTGATGCATGGCGCGACGGCCTCGCCGTTCGACGCGAACAATGGTCTTCGCGGTATCCGCACGCTCGGAGTCCGTCTTGCCCAGCAGTGCACCTCAGCACAGGCGATCGCCGAGTCTCTGAGCTCGAACAGCAAGATCTCCGCCGTCAACTACCCGGGGCTTTCGTCTCATCCCCAACACGCACTTGCCAAGCGTCAGATGCGCAGATTCGGTTCGGTGCTGTCGTTCGAGATCGCTTCCGGGTTCGAGGGAGCGAAGTCGTTCCTTTCGAAGCTGTCACTCATCCGACCTGCAGTCTCTCTCGGTGGACCGGAGACGCTCGCCTGTCATCCCGCCTCGAGCACACACGTGTCGATTTCGCAGGCAGACCAACAGACCGCAGGCATCACGCCAGGTCTCATTCGGTTGAGTGTCGGTCTCGAAGACACTCGAGACTTGCTCGCCGACATCACGTCGGCTCTGTAGCGCCGTCGGCGCGAAGCTCTAGCGCTCTTCTTTGAAGATGACGTGCTTGCGTACGACCGGGTCGTACTTCTTCAGCTCGAGGCGCTCACGCGAGTTGATCTTGTTCTTGCGCGTCACGTACACGTAGCCGGTGTCGGCCGTGCTGCGCAGCTTGATGATCGGGCGCTTGTCTTTGCTCTTGGCTGCCATGTCCTACCTCAGACCTTTTCTCCACGAGCGCGCATGTCAGCGACGACTCGCTCGATTCCAACCTTGTCGATCGTGCGCAGACCCTTGGAGCTCACGTTGAGCGAGATCCAGCGCTTCTCCGAAGGGAGCCAGAAACGCTTCTTGTGGGCATTGACCTTCCACCAGCGCTTGGTCTTGATGTTCGAGTGGGAGACCGTGTGGCCCGTGGAGGGGCGCTTTCCCAGGACGTCACAGCGATTTGGCATTCGGACAGTCTAGAGGGGGAAATCCCCCCGCTACACTCTGATCCCTATGAAGACCGACATCCACCCCGAGTACCGCTTCGTTGTCTTTGAGGACGCCTCGGCCAACTACCGCTTCTTGACCCGCACCACCATGAAGGTGGACGAGTCCAAGACGACCCAGTGGGATGACGGTCAGACCTACCCCATCGTGCAGCTGGAAATCTCGAACGCCAGCCACCCGTTCTTCACCGGTCAGATGAAGATCATCGACTCGGCCGGTCGCGTCGAGCGCTTCAACAAGCGTTACGGCACCCGCAAGAAGGCCGTCGCCAAGAAGGCTCCAGCCCCGAAGAAGTAGTCCGCCCTAGTCGCGGACACGGGTGACGACACCCGGTGACAACTTCGTGATCGAGGTCTCCCCGATCAACCCCATCGTTCGCGTCACACCACTCGTGATGTGGTCGATCGCCCAGCGGACCCCATCTCTCCGCCTGCCCCGAGGCCGTACAGATAGGGCCGCCCGAACATCACGGCACGAGCGCCGAGGGCACAGGCCTTCACGACATCACTTCCCCGACGCACACCACCATCGACGAGCACCTCGATCGAGTCGCCGACCGCATCCACGACTCGCGGCAACAGCGCCACGGGGGCGGGTGCGCCGTCGTACTGACGACCACCGTGATTCGACAGCGCGATCGCGTCAACGCCGAGCTCGACGGCGAGCTTTGCGTCCTCGACCGACTGAATGCCCTTCAACATCAGCGGCAGACCAGAGACCTCGCGAATCCAGTCCAGATCCTTCCACGACAACGTCGGATCGAATTGAGAGTTGACGTAGTCCGAGAGCGTGACCGCGGTCGAACCATCGACCGACTTCCGTCCGGCAACTGCGGAGAACGTGATCGGCTCGCTGCGCACGAAGTCCCACGTCCACTTCGGGTGAAGGATTCCGTCTACGAACGTCTCGAGGCCGATCTTCGGCGGCAGGGTGAACCCCCGACGTACGTCGCGTTCGCGGCGACCGAATACTGGGGTGTCGACGTCAGCATGATCGCCTTGTACCGTTGTCGCGAGCACGCTCGACCAACTCACGAGACAGTCCCCTGTCCTTCCACACGTAGAGCTGATACCACAGCGGGCCGGTCGCAACCTTTGGCGACTTCTTCGATGCTGCGGTTCCGAGCGTCGACAGCGTGTACGGAAGGTTCACCGCACCTGCAACACGCGCCACGGCGAGCTCTCCGGCGGGATGAGCGATACGAGTGAAGCCCGTCGGCGAGAGCGCGATCGGGAATGGGACTGGCTGACCCATGATGGTCGTCGAGGTGTCGATCGACGACACGTCGACCAATACCCGCGGCCGCAATTCGACCTTGGCAAACGCCGAGGAGTTCTCGATCTTGGTCACTTCGTCTTCGGCCGCGCCGTCGAAGTAGTCGAACACGCCGCCCGGCAAACGACGCTTCGCGAGGAGTCGGAGATCGTCGACGTTGCCCACCTTGGCGAGACGACGTTTGGTGCCGTTGAACTCGAACTTGCGGAGCCGAACGACGGAACGAATGGTCTTGAACATGGCTCCTACTTCAGGGTGTCGAAAATGCGGGTCAGACCCGCGACGGTCGTACGCGGATTGACGATACACATGCGCAGCACCGTCTCGCCTTTCCAGCTACTCGGCACGACGAAGGCAATCCCCCGCTCGAGAACCGAATCACTCCACCTCTGATACTGCTCCGACGTCCAACCCTTGCGTCGCAAGACGAGCACCGACAATTCCGGATCCAGGACGAGCTCGAGGTGTTCCGACCGCCGAATCACCTCTGCCGCCTCACGAGTCACCGCGAGGGTTGCCTCCATGGCGTCGGTGTAGGCCTCGGTGCCGTGCATCGCCAGGCTGAACCACAGCGGCAGGCCGCGAGCACGTCGAGAGAGGTGATGGGCGAGGTCTGCCGGGTTCCACGCCTCGTCGCGTTGGACGTGTACGTCCTGTTGCAAGACATCGAGATATTCGGCGTGCTGGGTGTGCGCTGCCTTGGCGATCCGGGGTCGCGATAGATGAGCGCGCACGAGTCGTACGGACCAAACAGCCACTTGTGGGGATCCACGATCATGCTGTCAGCTCGTTCGATTCCCGCGAACAGCCCACGCACCGAGGGGGCACACAATGCCGCTGCACCGTACGCACCGTCCACGTGGAACCACACTCCGCTCTCAGCGGCGAAACGACCAATCCCGTCGAGGTCGTCAACCACACCGACATTCGTCGTGCCGGCAGTCGCCACGATCGCACACACTCGGTCGCGATCCTGTGGGGAAAGTTCTGCGAATGATTCCGCCACGTGGCGGCCATGAGACTTTCCGCGTTCGTCAACCTGCGTTGAGATGATGTCGGCGTCCATGACGCGCGCCGCTTGGGCGACCGACGAGTGCGCACCACCTGATGCAACGATGAGGGGTCGCATCGTTCGACGCGTGTCGGCATCCTTCGATCGCCAGTGCCAGCGCGCGGCGATGAGTGCCGAGAGATTGCCTGCGGTTCCCCCGGAGACGAACACACCACCGGCACTACTCGGAAGTCCCGCAAGGTCGGCGATCCAACGCAACGCCTGATTCTCCGCATAGACGGCTCCCGCACCCTCCAGCCACGACCCGGCGTAGATGTTCGACGCAGCAACGACGAGATCGAACAACACCGAGCTCTCGGTCGGTGCGCCTGGGACGAAGGAGAGG
>RFNE01000180.1 GCA_009927375.1 Actinomycetota bacterium
CGTCGACGAACTCCTTCAGGACATCGAGCCCGTTTCGCCCCTCGGGCCGAATGGTCTGACCGACGATCCGTTCGAGTTCGCTCAGCGTGTAGGGCTTGTCGAGCGGTGGTGGATCCATCTTCACCCGCTCCATCGCGTACTTCACGATGGCGATCGCGAGTTCTGCACTCTCCTCGTCATAGAAGTGCATCGCCTGCGGCTTGGAGACCTCGCTCATCGACGAGCCTTGAGAACCGCTTCCCGCGTCGGCAGACTCGGCACCGCACCCCGCACGGTCGTTGCCAGTGCTCCCGCAATTGCTCCGAGACCACAGGCTTCCTCGATTGACGAACCCCGAGCAAGCTCTGCGCACATCGCCCCGATGAAGGCGTCACCTGCGCCAACCGTGTCGATCGGCGTCACGGGGAACGGCGCAATCGGCGTCACAGAGGACGCCGTCTCGATCTTTGCGCCATCGGCCCCGAGCGTCGTCACCACGGTCCTCACTCCCGCAGAAAGCAACGCATCCGTCCCACCGAGTGCGGCCGATTCGGTCTCGTTCGGTGCGACGACATCACATTCGGCAAGCAGCGCCGCGGGAAGTGGTCGTGCTGGAGCGGGGTTGAGCACCGTGAGGACACCGGCCGCTCGCGAGGACGCAAATACGGCTTCAACGGTGGAAAGTGGAACCTCGAGCTGGGCAAGCACCACTCGACATGCGGGCAATGTGATCTTCGTGGCGACGCCCACCGATGCATTTGCCCTGACACGACCACGATCGCGTTCTCGCCATGGGAGTCCACGTTGATGAACGCTCGACCCGTTGGTGCATCCACGGCGACGAGCAACGAAGTGTCAATGCCTTCTCGCTCGAGCACCGCCCGCAGGCCAGCGCCGGCGTCATCATTACCGATGCACCCGACGAATGCCGTCTTGGCACCCATTCGTGCGCACGCAACCGCCTGATTGAGACCCTTGCCGCCCGCATGCTCGGCATAGCCCGTCGCGATCAGCGTCTGCCCGGGTCGCGGAAGCTCCTCCACCGACGCAACGAGATCGAGGTTCGCACTTCCGACGACGACGACATCGAACTGGACTGTGGTGGAACCGCTCACCGTCCCACTTTGGCACAACGCGACTACAGTCGCCCCATGACTTCCCTCCCCAAGATGATCGTCGACTGCGACCCTGGTCACGATGACGCCATCGCCCTCGTCGTCGCCGCGCACTTCGCAGAACTCGTGGGCGTCACCACGGTTGCCGGGAATGCACCGATCACCGCCACCACGCGCAATGCCCGCATCATCCTCGACATGATCGGCTCATCGGTCCCACTCCACCAGGGAGCGCACCGACCCCTCGTGGCACCACCCCGCCACGCCGCCTACGTGCACGGCGAGAGCGGACTCGATGGTGCCGATCTCCCTGAGCCGTCTCGACCGGCTGACTCTGAGAACGCGATCGACTACCTCATCGAAACGTGTCGAGCAACCGAAGGGATCTGGCTCGTTCCGACGGGGCCGCTCACCAACATCGCCCTCGCCTTGCGTGCGGCACCAGATCTCGCCTCGCGCATCGCCGGCATCTCGCTGATGGGTGGAGGAAGTTTCGGCAACCGTTCAGCGGCCGCCGAGTTCAACATCTGGGCAGACCCCGAGGCCGCCAGTGTCGTCTTTGACTACGGGCATCGACTCATCATGAGCGGGCTCGACGTGACGCATCGGCTGCAAGCGACGCCCGAGCGCATCGCGCAGGTACGCCAACTTCCGGGGCGACTTGCGGCAGTGCTGGCAGATCTCTTCGACTTCTTCTCACAGGTCTACGTCTCGCGCCACGACAACATGCAGGGTGGCGCGGTGCACGATCCCTGTGCAGTCCTCGCACTCACCCACCCTCAGCTGTTCACGACGAAGGACCATCACGTCGTCGTCGAGACGCACGGGAACTGACGCGAGGAATGACCCTCATCGATCAGCGCGGGCTCATCGAACGCGAACATCCGAACTGCACCGTGCAGTGGGACGTGGATGCTTCCAAGGCGTTCGACGTCATCGTCGCGGCGATCGCCGCGTTCAGCAAGTAACTACTTGTTCTTGGCGACGAACTTCTCGACCCCGGAGAGGTCGTAGGGGTTGCCCATCATCACGATGACGTGCTGTGCACCGATCGCCTCGTAGGCGCCGACGTTGTCGAGTTCCTCAGGCTTGATACACACGGTGCGCTCGATCTCGGCAGGATTGCGCCCGATCTTTGCGCACCACTCGTCCAGGATCGCGAGCTTCTTCGCGTAATTCTCCGGGGGTCCGAAGTAGTTGTACTGGTCTGCGTGTTGGGCAACGAGACGCAGGGTCACCTTCTCTCCTCCGCCGCCGATCATGATCGGAATCGATCCACGCACCGGTTGAGGATTGAGCTTCTTCAGTCGTTCCTTGACGATCGGAAGCCCGGCCTCGAGGATCTTCAAGCGACCGGGTGCCGTGCCGAATTCGTAGCCGTACTCGGTGTAGTCGCGCTCGAACCAACCGGAGCCAACGCCCAGGACGAACCGTCCATTGCTCACATGGTCGATCGTGCGCGCCATGTCGGCGAGCAGGTGTGGATTGCGATACGAGTAGCAGGTGACGAGCGCACCGACCGAGGCATGGCAGGTGTCTGCAGCCATCGCGGCGAGCAGCGTGTAACACTCGAAGTGTCGCTCCTCTGGATCGCCCGAGAGCGGATAGAAGTGGTCCCACGTCCAGATGCTGTCGACGCCCATCGCGTCAGCTGCACGCCATGCGGTGCGCATCTCTGCGACCGTGGTCGCCTGTGGCCAGAGTTGAACGCCGATCTTCATTGGGGAGTCCTTTCGAAGAACTAGACGAGCTTCTTGATGATCGAGAACTTACGCTTCGTGTACGGCGGATACGCGATCGAGGGATCAAGTTTCGTCGAGCGCTTGAGCACTGGCTTCAGGTGCTGGAACACGTCCACGCCGGCCTGGCCGTGATAGGCACCCATGCCGCTCTCTCCGACGCCACCGAAAGGCAGGTGCGGGCCGGTCATGTGCAAGATCGTGCCGTTCACCGTGACGCCGCCGGACGTGGTCGACGAAACGACCGCATCACACACGCTTTGGTCCTCGGCGAAGACGTACAGCGCGAGAGGATGTGGACGACTGCGCACGAAACGGATCGCTTCGTCCATCGAATCGACGGCGATGACCGGAAGAATCGGTCCAAAGATTTCGTCCTGCATCACCTTGGAATCAGGGGCGACGTCCACGAGGACCGTCGGAGCGATGAATCGATCGGCGGCAGAGTGTTGACCGCCGACTGCGACCTTGCCCGACCCCAACATTCCGACCAGTCGATCGAAGTGTCGGGGCGAAATCACTCGTGAGTAGTCCTTCGACTGTTCAGGATCTGGTCCGTAGAACTCGGTGATGGACGACGCGATCTTTGCAACCAGATCCTCGGCGACGCTGCGGTGTGCGAGCACGTAGTCCGGAGCCACGCACGTCTGTCCGGAGTTGACGAACTTCGCCCAGGTGATTCGTCGAGCTGCGACGTCGAGATCTGCCGAGCGGTCGACGATCGTCGGCGACTTGCCACCGAGTTCGAGTGTGACTGGTGTGAGGTGCTCCGCTGCCGCACGCATGACCACGCGACCAACGATGCCGTTACCGGTGTAGAAGATGTGATCGAAGCGCTGTGCGAGCAGTTCCGTCGTTTCCGGGACTCCCCCTTCGACGACGCGCAATGCGGCGGAGTCGAGGTACTTCGGAATGAGACGACCGAGTAGCGCCGACGTCGCCGACGAGACCTCGCTCGGTTTCATCACGACGGCATTGCCGGCCGCGATCGCCCCTGCTGCGGGAACGAGCAACAACTGAACCGGATAGTTCCACGGAGCGATCACGAGGACGACACCGAGTGGCTCGGGAATTCGACGACTCGAACCTGGCTTGGCCACGACTGGCGTCGGCACCTTGCGAGGGGCGGTCCACTTCTTCAGGTTCTTGATCATCAATTCGATCTCGGTGATCGAAAAACCGACGTCATACAGCCAGGCCTCTTCCGGACCACGACCGAGGTCGGACTTCAATGCTTCGGCGAACTCGGCCTCATGCGACCGCAACATCGACACCATTGCTTCAAGTTGCGAACGGCGCCACGCGAGGGGCCGCGTCGTGCCACGGTCGAAGGCTTCCCTGCACTGGCGCACGAGATCGGCGATCATCTGGAGCGGACGACGAGATTCGAACTCG
>RFNE01000354.1 GCA_009927375.1 Actinomycetota bacterium
GCGACGAGTCGGTTCGCTGCGACGAGACCGAGGTTCGGATCGCACGAGTGGTTGATCGAGTCGCCTGGCTCTCGCTCTGGTGGTCCGAGGATGACGAGGTCGTGGTCCACTTGGATCGATCGACTGCGACGGTCGGCGTTGTGCGAGGCGAAGTCGTCGAAGGACAGTGGCGTCCCGCCGAAGCAGACGACGAAGGTTCCTGCGGGAATCGGCTGGACGGCGAAGCTTCCGTGCCCTTTGCCTGGGGTCTCGCGCGCGTCTGCCAGATTTGTCAGAAGATTGAACATCTGGGTCCTCGCACGGCGCACGCCACCAGGTCACAGCCCCAACTCCGCCCGCTGTGGTGGACTCACCATATCGGGGGGTAGAGTGATTTCAGCAACATCAGGAGTGACCAATTGGTCCGGCAACCGGGCAATGCCCACGGTGCCATCCCGTGCAAGCGGGAGATGTGGTTTCGCTACGGCGAAGCAACGGGCCGGCTCAGTTGGGCGAGCGAACGGACAACGTCAATGACCCGACACGACTATCAAGCGACCGGTGCGTGGAATCCCACGCAGCCCGCTGGCTCACGTCGTTTCGCGCACTTTCCCGCCGATCGACCGTTTGCTCTCGACGGCGCGGTCAACCTGACCGGCGTCACGATCGCCTACGAGACGTGGGGCGAGCTGAACGCAGAGCGCAGCAACGCCGTGCTCATTTGTCATGCGTGGACAGGTGATTCACACGCGGCTGGTCCCGCAGAGGACGGCCATCCGTCTCCGGGTTGGTGGGAGGGCATCATCGGCCCGGGTCTTGCGATCGACACCAATCGCTGGTTCGTGGTCTGCTCCAACGTGATCGGTGGGTGCCAGGGAACGACGGGTCCTGCGTCGCCCCATCCGATCGACGGCAAGCCGTATGGTTCGCGATTCCCGGTGATCACCGTGCGTGACATGGTGCGTGCACAGCTGCGCCTCACCGACATCCTCGGCATCGATGTCTGGCACAGCGTCGTCGGCGGCTCGATGGGTGGCATGCAGGTTCTCGAGTGGGCGGTCATGTACCCCGAGCGCGTGCGCACGATCATCCCGATCGCAACCTGCGCGCAGTCCACTGCGCAGCAGATCGCCTGGGGAGCAATCGGTCGTCGCGTGATTCGTCTCGATCCGAAGTGGAACGGCGGTGAGTATTACGACGCAGCACCCGGCGAGGGGCCGTGGGAGTCACTCGCCATCGCGCGCATGATCTCGCAGGTGACGTTCCGTAGCGACAACGTGTTCAACCAGCGCTTCGGACGTGATCTCGCCGACAGTGATGCCGACTACAACGGACTTGGCCTCTGGGACCGATTCGAAGTCGAGAGTTACCTCGATCACCACGGCGATCGCCTCATCCGACGCTTCGACACGAACAGCTACCTGATCATCGGCAAGGCGATGGATCTGCACGACATCGCACGTGGTCGAGGCTCGCTCGATAAGGCGATCGGCAGGATCAAGGCGCCGGCGCTCGTGATGGGAATCTCGAGTGACATCTTGTACCCGACGTATCAGCAACGCCAGATCGCCGACATGCTGATTGGCCACGGTGTGCCGGCCAAGTATGTGGAGATCGACTCTCCGCACGGCCACGATGCATTCCTCATCAACTTCGACCAGGTCGGCCCGCCGATCAAGCGGTTCCTCGCAGAGAACTACTGACCGGCGTCGACGACTGCGTTCAATTTGTCGAAGGGAACCGAAGCCCGTTCGACGCGCACCATCACGTCACGATCACCATTTCGGACGACGAAAGCGGCGTGTCGAGCATGCAGTCCCTTCGTCATCGAATCGTGCGGTCTCCCGACGACGTCGAACGTCCCACGAACGTCGGACGAGCGCGCGCCGCGCGGGAGGAGCGAGATCTTCTTCGTCGACGGATCGAGATGTGCACGGACGACCTTCCACTTGGTGGGCGTCCCAGAGTCGTCCACTCCGCGGGCGGCGGCGACGAAATCACACCCGTCGGGTGAGTGCCAACCGACGAGGGACCGCCGCGATTGGCGCATCAAGCAGACGAGAACGCCGACGAACGCGACGATGGAAATCACGTTGATGACGGCATCGACCACGGTCCAAGTATTGCGGAGTGGGATAAGTTGGTGACGCCATGAGGGTCGTCATCGGGTTGATCGAGCTGCGCATTGCCGCAATCGGGCTCATCTGCCTCGGTTCCGGGATTGCGCTGTGCCTCTACACCCTCAGGCTGTGGAGGGAAGCGCGCCCCGAGTCGCCGGCGCTCGCTCCGCTCGAAGTGATGAGCGATGATGCCTTCATCAACGGCGACGACCGCGCTCGCCGAGACTTGTTGCAGATGGCACGAGAGATTGCTGCTGGAGTCGCGAGGGAACCACAGCGCCAGCGACCCGCTCCGAGGGAACCCCGCATGCGACCGGTTGCTCCTCGACGAACGTCGACGCCAACGGACGAAGAGGGTCCACGTCGCGCTCCGATCGACCCGCTCCTCAAGTAGCGCTCAACTAGTTTGGGTGCATGCCCGCCTTCGATCCCACAGAGATGATTGCCCGCTTCAAGGAGCGTGCCGCCGCGGTCAAGCGTCGCCCGCTTCCTCCGGTTGCCGGTGACGAGCGCCAGATGTTCATCGCCCAAGCGCAGACGGATTTCCAGGACTTCGCAATGATCGGTGATGCATCGGCGGAGATCGAGGACGGAATCTTGGTGTTGCGCATCGACCTCCGTCCAGATTCAGCCAAGAAGTCGTGACGCAGCCGTCGTGCTGACCGCGAGGGTGCGCGACGCGCGGGTCGCCGTCGTCGACAAAGCACACGCGGTGCCCGTGCTCGGGGTCTTCCTCTCGGTACTCGTGTGGGGCATCGGGCCTGTGCTCACGCTCGGCGTCGACATGTCGATCAACTCGACGATCTTCTATCGCGTCCTCTTCTGGCCGATCGTGTTGTTCACCATCGTCCGGCTCCGTCGAATCCCCCTCACGTGGGAAGCGTTCAGGGCGGCGATCATCCCTGGATTCATCTTCGGGTGGTCGACGATCTCGGGCTTCATGTCGTTCACGAATACTTCGATCGTCAATGCGACGATCATCGGAAACTTGAGCACCGCCTTCACGCTGCTCGTCGCACCGCGCCTCTTGGGCGAGCGCCTCAGGGGGCTGCAGGTGGTGTTCGCGCTCACCAGCTTCGCCGGCGTCGCTGGTGTCGTCCTGGGTGCCGAATCCGGTGGAGCATCAGCGCTCCGGGGTGACGTGCTTGCGCTCATCAACTCGGTGTTGTGGACCGCGTACTTCATCGCGTCGAAGAAGGCTCGTACGGGCGGCGTCAATACCTGGGCGTTCATGTTTGGGATCGCGGTCATGCAATGTCTCGTTGCAGCGCCGTGGGCGCTCATCACCTCGACGGACATCACGACGATTTCGTGGCACGACTTCTTTCTCATCGTGACGATGACGCTCGTCTCTGGCACGATCGGACACACGACGATGGTGTGGGCGCAGCGGTTCGTCCCCGCGTCGACGTCGTCGCTGATTTGCCTGCTGGGTCCGGTGATCAGCACGGGGTTTGCCTGGCTGTTCTTCGGCCAGACGGTCGCAATCATTCAGGCCGTCGGTTCGATCGTGGTGCTCGTATCGCTCGCCGGAGTGGTCAAGTACGGCGCCAAGGAGGCGGTGGCTCGCGACGTGTTGAGCACCGCAGATCCACTGCTAAACTCAAACCCCTAACGGTTTTCCGTT
>RFNE01000109.1 GCA_009927375.1 Actinomycetota bacterium
GGCGTCATCGTCCCACCAGAAAGTCCCGAGTCTGACGCCTCGCGATACGACGATGCGTTGCGCTGGTTCAACGAGACGCGCGGAGTATCCCTCAGCGATCCGTCGTGACCTTGCACGCGGGCGTGCCACCCGGCAGTCGATGACGATTGTTCGCAACGAGGCGATAAACGAGTGAGCCAAGAGGCGACATCACGCGCCACCCAATCACGCGTCCGATGGTCGACCACGGAAAGCGACAGGAACGCAGCGCCGCTGCCACCGCGCGGTGCCCGCTCACCTTCTCGCCGCTCGGAACCGCAACACACTGCAATGCCTCCGCGCATTCGACCGCAGTGAGTCCGAGGGACTCGAGCTCGACCTCCTGCCACGGGCGAACCGACACGGAAGGACGGACACGTGCCGCAAGGAACCTCGCACACGACGAGCAAAAGGCACAGTCTCCGTCGAAGATCACGTGCAGCGAAACATCGACCACGACCCGAACCTTACCGAGCGGCTGGGTAACTTAGAGAGCCGTGCTGCGCATCATCACCTCCCCCCGCATGATCGCGCTCCATGTGCTCACCATCGTGCTGGTCGCAACCATGTTGTCGCTCGCAAACTGGCAATGGACACGCCACAACGATCGACAACAGTTCAACAACGAAGTCCGTGCCCGCGCCACCGAGCCGGTGCAGCCCTTGGAACGCGTGCTCGCCGCCCATCCTGAGCCGGACGATGCGCAATGGTTCACCGTGACTGCGACAGGAACCTACGGGAAACCGACGTTTCAACTCGTCAACGTCTCCCAAAACGGCGCGGCCGGATACGACGTGGTCACGCCACTCACGTTGGACGACGGACGCGTCATCGTCATCAATCGCGGGTTCCTTCCTCTCGCCGAACCACTACCGAGCGACCTCGCGGGCGAGAACGTCACCGTCATCGGACGCGTTCGCGTGTCCGACACGAAGCAGTTCGGCGAGATCGACAATTCCGCACAAGCGGATCTCATCGAGATCCAACGGATCGACCTACAGATCCTCGATGACGTCATCGAAGGCGACGTCATCGAGGTGAGCCTTGATGCCCTCGAGACCACACCGAGCGACGACCCCCGACTTGCTCCCGTTGCCGAGCCGACGCTCAGTTCGGGGCCCCACCTGTCCTACACCGTGCAGTGGATCCTCTTCAGCATCTGCGCGATCGCCGCGTGGGCATTACTCGTGCGACGCGCGCTCCACCAGAAAGACTCCTCAGCGCAGCCTGAATAGCGCGCTCGGGTTGGTCGAAGCAACCTTCAGTCGCAACGACCGCGGAAGCGACAAGAACAAGCGTGTCATCGTGCGCGCGATGGACATCGGCGGCGTATCGATCCTCAAATACGACGACCAATCGTCCTCTGGCAAGGAAAAGAACGCATCGAAAAACACTTGGATCTCTTTCGTCCCGAGTCGTCCGAGTGTCGCCAATCCATAGTCATGGAGCGCCCGCGTGCGCAGCAGCGCCGGCGACCACACCGTCGACCATGCGCGCGACGTGAGGTCATCGCTCGAGAGATCCGTTGAAATTCCAGTGACGATGG
>RFNE01000135.1 GCA_009927375.1 Actinomycetota bacterium
GGGTCGATTCCCACGCCCACGAGCTCGTCTTCCAGGGTTAGCCCCTTCATGATCGAACCGGTGCCATTGTCCGAGAGTCCGAGGTAGCCGAGTCTGTGAGAACCGGGGACTACTCGGAGACACCCGTTGTCCTTGGTCGCCCGATCGATTGCGACCCCGATGGTCACCGTGTCCCGCACAACGTCTTCGTATGCATGCTTCGCCTCACGGAACATCAGGTCTTGATGGAATCGATATCCACTGATCCGGGCACCGGGCGGCTTCCAGTGGATCTGTTGCGTGACCTGCTTGATGTTTCCCCCGAGTTGCGGTCCGAGCAATTCGAGATATTCGGGTCGACTGCGCAGGTCGTCGAAATACTGATCGGCCCACGCGAACCAGTAGGCCTGGATGAGATACCGCTTGCCGAAATGCTTTTCCGGGAGGATCTCATACGAGAGGTTCCCGTGCCGATAGGTCACGGGATGCTGAATCCCCACTTGGTATAGCTGATCCGACTTTCGCTTCAGTTCAGCCGCCACCTCGGCATCGAAGAATCCGCGGATGATCGCATATCCATCGGACTTGTAGTGCTCGATCGCCGCATTGATTCGAGATTTGGCGATGGCGCCCATTGGTCTGAGAGTAGCCGTTGTTACGCTTCAAGCGATGTCTGCAGACGACCACTTCAACCTCGAAGACGCCTACGCGGTGTCAACTCCAGAAGAGAACAAGGCTCTCTATGCGCGATGGGCGGCGACGTACGATGCAGAATTCGTCACCGCGAATGACTACGTCTATCCGATCCGCGTTGCCGAGAAAGCCGTTGAAGTCCTCGGCCAGTCGCCAACCCTGGAGGTAGTCGACGTCGGATGCGGCACTGGTGCTCTTGGGTCGCTCCTCTCCGAACTGCGACCGACCTGGGAGATCGACGGTGTCGACATCTCGCTCCAGATGCTCGCAGTCGCGGGTACGAAGGTTCGCAGCGATGGGAAGCCCGTCTACCGCGACCTTCTCGATGCGGATCTCACCAAGCCAATCCAATTCGCCAAGAATCATTTCGACCTGATCGTGAGTTCGGGTGTGTTCACCCATGGTCACCTCGCAGGTCGAGACCTGCTTGCCGTTTCGTCGGCCGCACGGGTCGGTGGAACGATCGTCGTCGGAATCAACAAACAGCACTACGACAACGTTGGATTCGCAGGGCACTTCGCCGAGGCCGTCAGCGAAGGACAGATCAGCGAGCCGGAGCTCACCGAAGTCGATATCTATGGCCCAAAGAGCCCGCACTTTGGCGACAAAGGATTGATCGCCGTCTTCACACGGCTCGACAACTAGCGCTGACGGAGCCGCAGGCTCTGCCACGAGCCGTCGCTTGTCCAGCCACCATCGATGGGAAGCGCAACGCCATTCACGAAACCTGACGACTCGCCATCGCATAGCCACGCGATCGCCTGGGCGATGTCCTGTGGGCGTGCGAACCGGCCCATCGGAACGTGCTCGGTGATGTCGGCATCGGAGTATGAACCACCTGCTTGGTCCTTGTGGTCCATCTCCGTCTTCACCCAACCTGGACACACTGCGTTGACCCGCACGCCGCGACCGCCCCACTCAACGGCAAGCGTGCGAGTGAGACCGATCAATCCGTGTTTGCTCGCGTTGTACGCGGAGCGCTCCGCGACACCCTGCAATCCTGCAACCGACGCGACGTTGACGACAGACCCGCTTCCATTTTCGACCATCACTCGCCCGTAGGCCTTGCACAACAGGAACGGCGCCACCAAGTTGACGTCCAAGACCTTGCGATACGTCTCACTTGGAGTATCCAGCGCGGCCTGAATCATCGAGATTCCTGCATTGTTCACGAGGGCATCGATGCGTCCAAATCTCTTCAGCACCTGCGTCGCCCCGGACTCCACGACCGCCTCGTCTGAAATGTCTCCGACAACAGACATCGCATCGCGATATCCAGAAACGTCAATTGCCTGTTGGTCCAGCAACGCCAATGACCACCCGCGAGAATCAAGTTCCCTGGCGGTCTCCCGGCCGATTCCCTGAGCGGCACCAGTGATGACCGCAACGCGAGCCTGCGATGTACTCACTTGAACGACACCGACGTTGGCTTGGCCCGATTGACGAGGATCACCCACACCTGGCCGACGGGAAGAGGGAACGTCTCACCGTTCACCACGTATTGAGTTCCACTCTCTGCAGTCGGTCGTGACCACGTTCCCGAAAACCGTTGCCCGTTGCGGAGAATCACGGCGTTCCCCGACCCGATCGTTCGCGCGAGCGGAGTCTTCCCACCGAAACGGTCACCATATTTCGAGTCGTACTGCTCCACGAACTGAATGATCACGGATGACGCGACCACGGGCTGCTTCGTGACGTAGTCCTTCTGGACGTAACCATCCACGGAGATCCCCCAGCCAGCTTTTGACCACGTGGCCCCCACTGTCGCTGATGCCCATCGTGCGAGGAAGGACTTGGTCTTGGTGCCACCGGTAGGTACTTCATTGTTGAACACGAGACCGACGTCGCCAACCACACCGAGTCCCTTTGCCTTGGACACCAGGGATCCGAAGTTCAACATCTGATTGTGCGGAACTTCCTTCTTGTTGTTCCTGAAGTAGTAGTTCGACATCTCATTCGGAGACAAGCTGACTGCATTGGACTTCGCAACCGCACCGAGCAATGTCTTGTTTGCTCCGGAGAAAACGAGTCCTGGCGAATCGAATTGCTTGAGAATCTCGAGGTCGGAAATTCGCGCACTTCTCACCGGTCCGACCACCTTGGGAAACGAGGAGTTGTAGAGCGCGGCCAGCCGAGTCAGGCCCCACTCGACCTCTTCGACATAGACCAAGTCGGCTTCCCGAAGACCCGTGTGGGGACGAGCAAGCGCGGTGTTGTCGAGCTTGACCATGACGACCGGCTTCCCCTCACCTCCCGGTCGACCCGACAACGGACTCACTCCGCCATCGGCATGGACAGGAGCACTTACCAACATCGTCAGCGCACCGACGATGACACATGACAGGTATTTACGCATGGCCCAACGCTAATTCACTTGGCTTGAGCGACTGAGCGTCAGCGCAGGCGCTTGGCCATCAGGCTGACTACCTTGCCCGGTCTGGTCTCCATCTGATCCACCTCGACAAAGCCTTCGCGGGCATGGAATCGCAGGCTGCCTTCGTTCCGCGGCTTGACGTTGACCTCGAGCGTCAGATGATCGACGTCCAATCGCGATTCAACTTGGCGATAGAGGGCCGCACCAAAACCCTTCCCTCGATGACCCTCGTCGAATGCAACTCGATCGAGGTAGGCAAACGACGTGAATCTGTCGCAAAAGTAGAGGTAGTTCGGACTGTCGTAGGTCGTTCCAGGCGGAAGCACCATGCAGAAGCCTGCGATTTGCGAGTCCGTTTCGACGACGAGCGACAGGCTGCTGACTTCGAAGATCTCACGAAATGACGTCATCGTCTCATCGCCGACCGCAGGAACATTCGCTTGATTGATTCGCCACGCCTCCCCGAGGTCACCGTGCACCATGTCGCGAATGAGCAAAGTCGGCACGTACGTACGGTATCGCTCATGCGACCTACGCTGAAGGAATGTCCAACGGAGATCGCGCGCTCACCTATAGCTCCTATTTGAAGGTGGATGAACTCCTCGCTCTGCAAGAGCCACGTTCCATTGGCCCCGAACATGACGAACTTCTCTTCATCATCATTCACCAGACCTATGAATTGTGGTTTGCATCGCTCCTCCACGAACTCACCCGTGCCCAGTCACTCCTCGAAGAAGG
>RFNE01000149.1 GCA_009927375.1 Actinomycetota bacterium
CGTCTCCAGAAACTGCGCTTGGTGTGTGGCTCGACGAGTCGCTCGACGTGCTTGGCGAGCACGTCCATCTCGATGTTCACCTGGTCGCCCGGTTTGCGCACGCCAAGGGTCGTCACCTGCATCGTGTGCGGGATCACCGCGACGCGGAACGTGTCTGTCGTGAGGTCGAACGCGGTGAGCGAGATCCCGTCAACGGTGACGGAGCCCTTCTCGACGATGAGATGCATCAAGTCCTTCGGAATGCGCACGACGAGATCAGGTGCGCTCGCGACGACCGTGCCGACGGCGTCCACGTGGCCGAGCACGATGTGTCCACCGAGGCGTTCGCCGAGTGCCATCGGGCGCTCGAGGTTGACGGGGTCTGCCGAGAGCGAACCGAGGTTGGTGCGCGAGTAGGTCTCTGCGCTCACGTCTGCTTCCCACCAGCTGGATGAGTCGGTGGCAACGAGGGTCAAACAACAGCCGTTGACCGCGATCGAGGCCCCCATCTCGGAGCCCTCGAGGACCGTGGTGGCGGCGATGCGCAGCCGCGAGCCCTCGCGGGTGACGACGCGGCCCAGTTCCTCGACGATTCCCGTGAACACGAGACTTCACACTACTTATATGGTCGCCTTCGACGGGTGGGAGTTTGCGGGCTGGAAGGCCCAGAACCGCCGATAGGGTGAGGGGGTCCATCGGGGCTACACCTCCGATGTGATGCTTGGAGTCATCCGACTCGAGCGACCTCACTGGTCCCGCACGATGCGGGCACACGAAAGGCATACCTATGGCAACTGCTCCCAAGAGCGAGACCATCGCCAAGCACCGCACCCATGCGACCGACACCGGTTCGCCTGAAGTGCAGATCGCACTGCTCACCGAGCGCATCAACAGCCTCACCGAGCACTTGAAGAGCCATGACAAGGACCACCACAGCCGTCGAGGACTGCTGATGATGGTCGGACGTCGTCGCCGCATGCTTGACTACGTCAAGGCCCGAGACATCGAGAAGTATCGAAAGCTGATCGACGACCTCGGCCTGCGCCGCTGACGCAGCCCATAGGCAATACATAGACGAACAACCAGACACCGGTTGTCAGTCGCTGATAGCGCGACACGCCACAGGGGCGTGAAGGTCGCGAGATTGCCGACTGGGAATCGGGGGGTTGTTCCCCACACTGGGCGAGAAAACATCCACGGGATGCGCCCAGACGAAAGGACATAGACATGGCTGACGCCATTTCCGTATCGGCACCAATCTCTGGCACCGACAAAACACTCACCTTCGAAACCGGCAAGTTCGCTCTGCAGTCGCAGGGCGCCGTGATCGCTCGAATCGGCAAGACCCAAGTGCTCGCCACCGCGAACGCCGCCAAGGGCGTGCGCGACGGCATCGACTTCTTCCCACTCACCGTGGACGTCGAAGAGCGCGCGTATGCGGCAGGAAAGATCCCCGGATCGTTCTTCCGTCGCGAAGGTCGCCCGAGCCAGCAGGCGATCCTCACCTGTCGCCTCACGGACCGCCCGCTGCGTCCGGCGTTCCCCGATGGCTACCGCAACGAGACCCAGGTCGTCATCACCGTCATCGGTGCAGACCAGGTCAACCCGCACGACGTGCTCTCGATCAACGCGGCATCTGCCTCGTTCATGATCTCGGGCATTCCATTCGACGGCCCGATCGGCGCCGTTCGCTTGGCGTACAGCCAGGACGGCACGTGGATCGCACACCCGACCTTCGAAGAGGGCGAGAACGCAACGTTCGAAATCGTCGTCGCTGGTCGTGAACTCGACAACGGCGACGTGGCCATCATGATGGTCGAGGCCGGTGGCACCGAGAAGTCGTTCACGTTCTACGAAACGGCGCGCCGAAGGTCGACGAGGCCGTCATCGCGAGCGGACTCGATGCATCCAAGGTGTGGATCAAGGAGTCGATCAAGCTGCAGCGTCAGCTCGTCGCCAGCGTGATCGCCACCCGCGGCCCGATCGAGCCACTCAAGTACACGCCGGTTCTCGACTACTCAGACGAGCTCTTCGCAGCCGTCGAGCGCGTCGCCACCGACAAGCTCCAGCCCGCCATCCGCATCGCATTGAAGAGCGATCGCAACGCGGCGATCGATGCCGCCACGGCGGACACGCTCGTCGCCCTGGCCGAGGAGTTCCCCGGTCAGGAAAAGGCGATCAAGGAAGCCGTTCGCTCGCTCACGAAGAAGCTCGTGCGCCAGCGCGTGATCGGTGAGGGAGTGCGCATCGACGGACGTGGTCCGGCCGATCTGCGCCCGATCTCGGCCGAGGTCGGCTTGATCTCGACCGCACACGGCACGGGACTCTTCCAGCGCGGTGAGACCCAGGTCTTGAACGTGCTCACGATGGCGATGCCGAAGATGAACCAGATGATCGACTCGATCACTCCGGAGACGTCCAAGCGTTACATGCACGACTACAACATGGCTCCGTGGGCCAACGGTGAGACCGGTCGCGTCGGCAGCCCGAAGCGCCGCGAGATCGGCCACGGTGCGCTCGCCGAGCGTGCGTTGTTCCCGGTCGTTCCCGACCAGGAGACCTTCGCCTACACGTTGCGTCTCGTGAGCGAGGTGTTGTCGTCGAACGGTTCCACCTCGATGGCCTCGGTGTGTGCATCGAGCCTGTCGCTGATGGACGCCGGCGTGCCGATCAAGGCACCCGTCGCCGGTATCGCGATGGGTCTCATCTACGAAGGTGGCAAGTACACCGCACTCACCGACATCCTCGGAGCCGAAGACGCCTTCGGTGACATGGACTTCAAGGTTGCGGGCACCGCAGACGCCGTCACGGCACTGCAGCTCGACACCAAGATCGATGGCATCCCGAGCGACGTGCTCGCCTCTGCACTGCAGCAGGCCAAGGACGCGCGACTGAAGATCCTCGGCGTGATGAACGCCACGATCGCAGCGCCACGCGCCACGGTCGCCGAGAGTGCACCGAAGATCGTCACCTTCACCATCCCGCTCGACAAGGTCGGCGAGGTCATCGGACCGAAGGGCAAGGTCATCAACACGATCCAGCAGGAGACCGGCGCGGAGATCAACGTCTCCGACGATGGTGCCACCGGCATCATCACGATCGGTTCGCCCGACAACGCCAAGGTCGAAGACGCCAAGTCGCGCATCCTTGCCATCGTCGATCCACCGACGCCGGAGCTCGGCGCCACCTACACCGGTCGCGTCGTCAACGTCGCGCAGTTCGGTGCGTTCGTCAACATCCTCCCGGGTCGCGACGGCCTCGTGCACATCTCCAAGTTGGGCAACGGCCAGCGCGTCTCGAAGGTCGAAGACGTCCTCAACCTCGGTGACGAAGTCACCGTGCGTGTGGATGACATCGACGACCGCGGCAAGGTGAGCCTCTCGCTCATCGG
>RFNE01000271.1 GCA_009927375.1 Actinomycetota bacterium
CGGTCTACTCGAGCGCAACGACGCATGGCTCCGTCACCGCTTCGAGGAGATGGGCGTCATCCAGTTCGAGGACTTGGAGAACACCGGCGAGGAATACCTCAAGTTCGAAATCGGCTCTGAAGCACCTGCCGCTCACTGATTTCGCACTTCGGCGGCCCCACGGTCGCTGAGTAGTCTGAGGAGTCATGGCACGCTTCGGTCGGGTCGTCACCGCGATGGTGACCCCGTTTCATCCTGACGGTTCACTGAATCTCGACGGCGCGCGCACGCTCGCCAAGTGGCTGCAGGACAACGGCAACGACGGACTCGTGATTGCCGGCACGACGGGGGAGTCGCCCGTGCTCACCGACGACGAGCGACTGTCGCTGTTTTCGGCGGTCATCGAGGCCGTCACGATTCCCGTCATCGCAGGCACGGGCACGAACGACACCGCGCATTCGATCCACCTCACCAAAGAGGCGACCGCACTCGGTGCGGCAGGCATCCTCGCCGTCACTCCGTATTACAACCGACCTCGCAGGCGGGAATCGAGGCCCACATGCGAGCGGTTGCGGGAGCGACCACGCTGCCGGTCGTCGTCTACGACATCCCCGTGCGCACCGGTCGCAAGATCGCAACGCCCGTGCTGCTTCGGCTCGCGCGCGAAGTATCCAACGTCGTCGCGCTCAAGGATGCGGCGGGCAACCCTGCCGAGTCCGCGGTGTTGATGTCGCAGGCACCTGCGCACTTCGAGTTGTACAGCGGCGACGACAACCTGACGCTGCCGTTCCTGTCGATCGGGGGTGCGGCGTGATCGGTGTGGCGACGCACTGGTCTGCGACCGATCATCAGGAGATGTTCGACTGCTGGGAGCGCGGTGACGTCGTCGGCGCACGCCGCGTGAATGCGCGACTGCTCGAGAGCTTCGCGTACGAGACCGGGGACGACAATCCGAATCCGCTTCCGAGCAAGGTGATGATGAACCTGCTCGGCCTCAACGTGGGTGAGGCCCGTCTGCCGATGGGTCCGCCACCGGCGGGACTCGCCGAGCGCGCGCAGAAGGTGCTCGACAACCTGCGTGCGGCGCGTTCGGCTGCACACTGATGGCCAAAGACGTTCGGGTCATCTTCCTCGGCGGTCTCGGTGAGATCGGTCGCAATTGCATGGTCGTCGAACACGACGATCGCTTGCTCCTCATCGACTGCGGGCTCATGTTCCCCGATGCCGACATGCACGGCATCGACCTCGTGTTGCCCGACTTCACCTGGTTGCGCGAGAACGCGCACCGCATCGAGGCCTGCGTCGCGACGCACGGTCACGAAGACCACGTCGGGGGACTGCAGTTCTTGCTGCGTGAGTTGTCGTTCCCGATCTACGGCTCGCAGGTCACGCTCGGGCTCGCGCGACACCGCATCGAAGAGGCGGGTCTCCTCGGCAAGACCGAGTTGATTCCCGTCGTCGACAACGAGCGGCGCTACATCGGGCCCTTCGACGTCGAGTTCATTCCCGTCACGCACTCGGTGCCGCACGCGCACGCGATCGCGCTCCACACTCCGCAGGGGGTCATCGTGCACTCGGGTGACTTCAAGATCGATCTCACGCCGGTCGACGACCGTCGCACCGATCTCGCGCGACTGGGTGCCCTTGCCGCTGGCGACGGCATTCGGCTGTTGATGCTGGACTCGACGAATGCCGAGGAACGCGGGTCGGCGCCATCGGAGCGCAGCGTCGGCGTCGTGCTCAGGCAGTTGTTCACCGAGCATCGTCACCAGCGCATCATCACCGCGAGCTTCGCGAGCCACATCCACCGCGTGCAGCAGATCGCCGAGGCGGCCGTGGACGCGGGCAGGGTGGTGGCCACGCTCGGTCGGTCGATGATCAACAACGTGCGCATGGCGCGCGACCTCGGGTTGATCAGATTGCCGGACAAGTCCTTCGTCGACATCGAGGACATCGACGACTATCCGCCGGAGAAGGTGTGCGTCATCTCGACGGGCTCCCAGGGCGAGCCGATGGCGGCGTTGTCGCTACTCGCGCGCGGTGACTCCAAGTTCGTCAAGGTCGGCCCGCAGGACACGGTGATCTTTTCCAGTCACGCGATCCCCGGCAACGAATCGAACGTGAACCGCGTCATCGACGGGCTGTTGCGTGCTGGCGCCAACGTGGTGCACTCGGGCATCGCCGACGTACACGCCACCGGTCACGCGCAGGCCGAGGACTTGAAGATGTATCTGTCGATCACCGAACCGGAGTGGTTCGTGCCGATCCACGGTGAATATCACCACATGGTCGCCAATGCTCGACATGCCCAGACGATGGGCGTGCCCGAGTCGCGCGTCGTGTTGTGCGAGGACGGCGACGTGATCACGATCACCGACGACGGCATCGAGCGCACCGACCGCGTTCCCGCCGGAATGTTGTACGTCGACGGCATCGTCGGCGACGTCGGCCAAGGCGTGTTGCGCGATCGTCGAGTGCTTGCCGAAGAGGGCGTGGTGGTCGTCGTCGTCACCGTCGACGTCGGCGCGGCCAAGGTGCTCGTCGGTCCGGAGATCATCACTCGCGGCTGGGTCTATGCGCCCGAAGCGGAGGACCTCATCGAAGAGGGATGTGAAGCGGTCGCCACGGCGGTCGAGCGTGCGCTGAAGAATGGCACGCGCGACGTGGACGCGCTCGAAAAGGAAGTTCGACGCGCGGCTGGCAAGTTCGTGTCCGAGCGCACCAAGCGACGCCCGATGATCGTTCCTGTCGTGATGGAGAC
>RFNE01000269.1 GCA_009927375.1 Actinomycetota bacterium
AATGGTCGCGTCAAACCTCGTCTTCAAGCAGTACTACCTCGGGTGTCTCTCGCAGGCGAGTTACCTGATCGGCGATCGCTCGACGGGCAGGGCGGCGGTGGTGGATCCGTTGCGCGACATCGACCAATACCTCGCGGATGCTCGCGAGATGTCGCTCACGATCGAAGCGGTGTTCGAGACGCACTTCCATGCCGACTTTCTCTCCGGTCACCTCGAGCTCGCCAAGGCCACGGGTGCAGAGATCGTCTACGGGGTTGCGGCAGCGGATCGTGTCGGGTTCCCGATTCGTGCGATGGGCGACCGTGAACATCTCTCGCTCGGAAGCATCGATCTCGAAGTGCTGTCCACCCCGGGACACACGCCCGAGTCGATCTGCATCGTGGTCCGCGAGGACGGTCCGACCAGTGCACCGTACGGAGTGCTGACCGGCGACACGCTGTTCATCGGGGACGTCGGTCGGCCAGACCTGCTGTCGAGCGTCGGCGTGACCGCGACGGACTTGGGACGTCAGCTGCATTCGTCGCTGCACGACAAGTTGATGGTGTTGCCCGACGAGACCAAGGTCTATCCCGCACACGGTGCAGGCTCGGCATGTGGCAAGAACCTGTCCACTGAGACGGTCTCCACGATCGGCGAACAGCGCCGCACGAACTACGCGCTCGCACCGATGTCGGTGGAGGAGTTCGTCGAGGCAGTAACTCAGGGTCAGAGCGCCGCACCGATGTACTTCATGTTCGCCGCCAATCGCAATCGCGAGGCACACGACCTGCTGCCGAACGACGTCACAGTCGCATCGCTGACGATGGAGGAGTTGCTCGCCGAGATGGCAGACGGTGCCGTCGTCATCGACACTCGCGAAGGTTCGGACTTCGCCCTCGGTCACGTTCGAGGTTCGGTCAACGTCGGATTGAGCGGTCGCTTCGCCGACTACGTCGGGCAAGTCGTCAAGCCGGGGACGCCAATCGTGCTCGTCGGGGATGAGGGAACCGCCCGCGAGGCGACGATTCGTCTGGCGCGCATCGGCTTCGACTCCGTCGTCGGTGCGCTCGAGTCTCCGTTGTCAAGCTTCCTTCGCCGCCAAGACGTGATCGAGCAGTCATCGCGTCTCACGTTCGACGCGTTTGCCGAGCGAATCGCCTCGGTACGCGATCTCGTCACGGTCGACGTGCGAAACGTGGGCGAGGTCGAGCTCGGCACGGTGCCTGGATCACGCAACATCCCAATCGCACAGCTGTTCGATCGGGCAGAGGAGCTCGATCGAAGCGCTCCGATCGTGGTGTTCTGTGCGGGCGGCTACCGCTCGATGATCGCCTCGAGCCTGTTGCGCGCGAAGGGCTTCACCGACGTCTCCGACGTGATCGGTGGGTACGGCGCGTGGGCTGACAAGAACCTGCCGGCAACCATTCCGTCGATCACCGTTGAGGAATTGCGTCGTGATCGCGACTCTACCTCGTGCTTGACGTGCGCGAAGACGACGAATGGGAACACGGTCATCTCGAAGGGTCGCTGCACGTCGCGATGGCGCAATTGCCGTCCCGACTCGCAGAGATTCCGACGACGCATCGAGTTGCGGTGCTGTGCCGCAGTGGAAATCGCTCGGCGAAGGTGACGGCGTGGTTGCTCGCCAACGGCGTGGAGGCACTGAACGTCCAGGGTGGAACGCTCGCGTGGGACGACCGTGGGTATCCCTTCGTGGTCGGCGCGCAGGCCTAGCACCACAGGGGGTATTCCCGAATCCGGGGTGACCCCGGGAGTACCGTTGGTCTATGGCCACTAAGCCCCGGAAGGGCCCCGTTTCGTCGCGCCCCAAGGCTGCTGCGCCGCGCCCCCGGATCGTTCGCTCACACGGCTTGGACGACGAAGACGATGAGATCGTGGGCTACCGCCCGGAGCGCCGTCCGTCGCTGATCAGAACGGTGATCGCAGGGCGAGAGCACGAGTTCGGTGGGATCGCCCTCGTGTGCCTCGGCATCGTGCTTGCCCTGTCCATCTATCTCCACGTGGCAGGGCCTCTCGGTCGAGGACTGGACGCGATGTTTGCGTTCCTGTTCGGCCTCGGTCGGTTCGTTGCCCCGATCGGCTTCGTGGGCGGCGGTATCGCGCTCATGAAGCGCGCAACGCTCGAGCACCGTATTCGCGTCACCTTCGGGATCGTCACCTTGATCGTCGCCGAGCTGTCGATCGCGCACGTGCTCATCGCCACGAGTGACATCTCGTCGCTGCGCAATGCCGGCGGTGCGGTCGGTTGGCTCCTCGGAGCACCGCTCGGTCGCATGACGACGGACTTCGTGAGCGTGCTCATCTTGCTCACCGTGATGTTCTGTGCGGTGCTGTTGATCACCGGGAACAATCCCGTCGAGTTGTATCGCCGAATCTCTGCGTGGGCAAATGGCGTGTCGGCGAGCGCGCGTCGCGTCTCGCGTCGTGACGATGAGTTTGCCGACGATGGAGAGTATGAGGACGAACGTCGCGGAGCGGAGTTCTACGACATCTCGTTGGACGAAGAGTTCGGCTCGCGCCACGACGACGACGTCGA
>RFNE01000020.1 GCA_009927375.1 Actinomycetota bacterium
ACGCCCATGCCTGCGACCGACAACCAAACGAGCGGTTCGTTGTTGAAGCCGACACCCAGGATCGTTCCGACGACCGGAGTGAAGTAGGTCGGGATCATGCTTCGCGCGATTCCTGTGCGCTTCAGGAGTGTCGAGAACAAGGTGAACGCATAGCCCGTGCCGATTGCACCGAGTGCTGCAATCGCAAAGAGTGACGACCACGCGAAGGTGGACTGCGACATGCCGTAGACACCGAAGGGGAGGCTGTAGATGCAGGCGACGAGCTCGACCCGCAACATCAATGCCGCCGGGTTGTACTTCTGCTGCAGCGGTCTCGCGAGATTCGTAGAAACTGCATAGGAGAGAAGGGCAAGAAGGAGGAGCCCAATTCCGATTGGGCTCGCCGCGTCGCCGCTGTCAATTGAAGGGAGTGCGATCAGCAGGATTCCGGCAATCCCGACGAGGACCGCAATGATTCGACGTGAACTCGGCATCGTCTTCGTCCAGATCGCCGTCACGATTGCAACGACGACGGGAAGTGCTCCGTTCATCATTCCCGTGATGCTGCTCGTCACCGTCCGCTCGGCGAGCGGGTAGAGAAGGAAGGGGATGGCCATCCACGTGGCACCGAGGACGAACAGAACGGGCAAGTCACGACGATCGAACTTCTGGCGTGAGCTCGGGAGGAAGACGAGTGCCAATGCGCCGAATGCTGTTCGCCCGAGGGGAACGACTGCGACGTGAAAGTGGTCGATGGCAATGTCGATGAGGATGAACGATGAGCCCCAGGTGACGGCCATACCAATTGAGAGGAGCCAATCCAGTCCTGTGAATCGAGTATGGGTTTCGGTGGCGACTGGGCGGTCTTCATAGGCGGTGACTAGTCTCGCAGGTGTACACCACAGGTAAAGAGAAGGTGGAGGACACGATGACCGACGGTCAGCACGCCATTGACGCACTTTCTTTCGAACAACGAAAGTTCCCGCCCTCTGCATCGTTCGTCGCAACTGCGCATGCGAACAATCGCGATCTCTTTGTTGAAGCCGACAATGACCATGAGGCCTTCTGGGCTCGACAGGCCCGAGAGAACGTCACGTGGAGCACTCCTTGGACGAAAGTGTGCGAATGGGATATGCCATTCAGCGAGTGGTTCGTCGGCGGAACGTTGAACGTTTCCTACAATTGTCTGGATCGGCATGTCCTTGCGGGGAAGGGTAAGAAGGTCGCGTTCCATTGGGAAGGTGAGCCTGGTGATACCCGCACGGTGACGTATTCGCAGCTCCTTGACGAAGTGCAGCGGTTCGCGAACGTGTTGAAGTCGCTTGGTGTCGAGAAGGGTGACCGCATCAATATCTACTTGCCGATGATTCCGGAGGCGGCGGTTGCGATGCTTGCGTGTGCCCGTATTGGTGCTGCACACAGCGTCGTCTTTGGCGGCTTCTCGGCGCAGGCGCTGGCCGATCGCATTAACGATGCGCAAGCAAAGGTCTTGATCACCGCTGACGGTGGCTGGCGACGTGGGGAGGTCTTCCCGCTCAAGTCCCAAGCCGATGAGGCGCTCAAGTCGACGCCTTCGATCGAAAGCGTTGTGGTGGTTCGGCGCGGGAACAATCCGGTTGAGATGAAGTCGGGTAGGGACCACTGGTACCACGAGGAGATGGCGAAGGCCGATTCAGTCTGTGCAGCAGAGCCAATGGATGCAGAGCAGCTGCTCTTCTTGCTCTACACCTCGGGTACCACGGGCAAACCCAAGGGAATCATGCATACGACGGGCGGCTATCTCACACACGTCGCGTACACCTTCAAGTACGTGTTCGATCACAAGCCCGACACCGACATCTACTGGTGCACGGCTGACGTTGGCTGGGTGACGGGCCACAGTTACATCGTCTATGGACCGCTTGCCAACGGCGCGACTCAGGTGATGTATGAGGGCGTTCCGAATTTCCCCGCCAATGATCGCGTCTGGTCGATCATCGAAAAGTACGGGGTGACGATTTTCTACACGGCACCGACGGCGATTCGCACCTATATGAAGTGGGGAACCAGGAGCCTGAAGCACGATCTTTCGTCACTTCGCTTGATTGGAAGCGTGGGTGAACCAATCAACCCAGAAGCGTGGATGTGGTATCACGAGCACATCGGCCAGAGTCGATGCCCGATCATCGATACGTGGTGGCAGACGGAAACTGGGGGAATCATGATCTCACCACTTCCGGGAGTCACGGTGACCAAGCCCGGATCGGCAACTGCACCAATTCCCGGGGTATTCGCAGAGCTCGTTGACGAGTCAGGAACTCGAGTGGAGCGCGGCGGTGGGTATCTCACGCTCACGAAGCCGTGGCCCGGAATGTTGCGTGGTGTGTGGGGCGACCAGAAGCGTTATCGCGAGACGTACTGGAGTCGTTTCCCTGGTCGATATTTTGCCGGTGACGGAGCGAAGTTGGATGACGACGGGTACCTATGGTTGCTCGGTCGCGTCGATGACGTGATGAACGT
>RFNE01000019.1 GCA_009927375.1 Actinomycetota bacterium
CCCGAGGTGAGCTTCGAGCAGCTGGTGGACATGATGGTCACCCACGACCTCGCGTACGAGTCGGCCCGACTCAACAAATAGCTGACGACTACTAGTCGAGTGGTCGCTCGGTGATCGCCTCGATCACTGATTCGACGTCTGCGGAGGAGCCTTCATCGAGCCGTTTCTTTGCGACCCAAGCAAAGACGGCTAATGCGACGACCGAACTTGCGACAAGTGCGAGTTCGACGCGCAGGTACAGGTCATCACTTGAAAGCCACGCAACAAGGACGAACGTGGCAAATCCGATGATCCAGCCGTAGGCGACTGCGGCATGACCGTGCAGAGCGATCACGGCTTGCGCGAGCGCGAGTGCGAGCATGTAGATCGCACTCGCTGCGGCGAGAAGGCTCATCGTGCGACGGTCGATCCCGCCTTCGTACACAAGCTCGAGGACCCACGGTCCGATGGCGAACGCTCCGATCGTGCCAACTACGCCGACACCGACGACAAGCAATATGAGTCGGCGCAGTCCGGTGCGGAATTCAACCATGTCGCGCTGGGCGGCGAGTCGAGCAAGTTTCGGAAGCAGTGCAGCCTGTACTGCCTGGAAGAGAAAGAGTGGAACACGCGCGAAGATGACGGCGTTGCCAAATCGAGTGACGACTGCAGCGGGTTCGTCGGAGCCGAGGATGTCAACGGTGATCGGTCCTGCGTTCACGAGCGCGGCCGCGAACAATGAACCGAGAAGGAGCCAGCCGAGGTTCGGGGTGATCTCCGACCAGGATGCTGGAGGGCCGTCGGTGAGTCGGAGGTCCCCACGAACGGCGACGATGATCACTCCGACAATCGGAGAAAGCCCGACAGCGACCGCGTAGATGCCCGTGCTGTCGACTCCGCTGAGCCACAGGGCGGCGCACACACCCACGCGAATCGTGCCATCGAGTCCGATGATGAGTGCGTAGTTGGAGAACTTGCCCTGGCCCGATGAAAGCCCACGGGCAATGTGCATCGGGGCGTAGGTCAAGAGCATGAAGAGGAGTGCCAGCGTCACCGCTGAATTTGATTCGAACAGGTTGTTCGTTGCACTCCGTGCGGCAAGCGCGAGTGCGACGAGCAGTCCGGCAAGGATGATCGTGGCGAGCGGAATGATGCGCTTGATGACGGGAAGCCCGCCTTGGCCGAGAGCCCGACGGTGGGCGAGTGCGCGACTGGTCTCTTGCTCGAGGGGTAAGAAGAATCCGGGAACCAATGCGAACGCGATGAACCACATCGTCACGATGGGCTTGAATCCATCTTGGCCAAGGGCTTGTTGGCCGATCTTGAAAAAGACGTACGTCGAGATGCCGTTGATGAAGAGTCCGACGGCGACAGAGATGGTTCCTTCGGGAACCGGCGCGCGAGAAGTACTCGCAGTTGATGTGTCTTCGGGTGACAAGCACCCGAAGACTACTTCATCGTCTTACTTGGCTGGCGTGGTGACGCCGCGACGTGCCTGCACGGTCGCAACGACCTTGCTCACGACCTTCTCGGCTTGCGCGAGTGCCTCATTGGCAACCTTCGGCAATTCGGTCGAGAGCTGCTCGGTCACCTCACGGCGACGAACTTGTACCTTCTGGAAACCGAGGACGCCGAGACCGATTGCGGTGTAGGCGACTTCCTTGGCGGTCGTGCGAACCTTGTCGGCATCGATCTGCGGAGCGACGAACTTCGGCATGTCGATCTTCGGCAACGTGATGTTGCGCAACTGCTGCGGTACGACCTTGTTCACGTCGAACGAGGTGAGGTCGATGCTCGGGATGGTGGGGAACTTCAGTGCTGGCATGTCTGCTCCTTGACTCAATCGGGGTGCTAGCAAGCGTATCTGAGAGTGCTAGCAAAAGCAAGCGCACCGCC
>RFNE01000035.1 GCA_009927375.1 Actinomycetota bacterium
ATGACCTTGGGTGTCGAAAGCAGACGGACTAATGGGGAGATCACCCGTGAAGTCGTCCATCTCCTGCGCTCGGCCTTCGTTCCGTTCCACTCGAGCGCGGTCGCGCACAACACCATCGACTGCACGAATGATCGATGGCGCTTCCACATCAGCATGCTGACCGGGCCGCCCATCGAATAGCCAACAACCGTTGCAGTCGGCACCCCCAGTTCACGCAAGATTGCTGCTGCGTCATCCGCACAGTCCTCGAGTTGGAATCGTTCGGCCGGGCGAAGCCCACGGCCGTGACCGCGATGATCCAGCACGATGAAGGAGTACTTCTCTGCAAGTTGTTCGTAAGCCGAGAAGAAGTTGATGTCGCCGGTTCCCGTCCAGCCGTGCAGGAGCAGCAGTGTTGGTGCGCTTGGGTTGGGATGAACGAATCGGCGAACAAAGAACTCACCTCGTCCAGCAACCGAAACCAGTTCGGCCGGCGGAAGCCACGGCAATTCATGATGTGAATGGCGCCGCTTCATGAGCACTTCCCGCACAGCCCAATGACATCCAGCTGATGGTGCTGGAAGGTGAAGCCCTCCTTGCGAGCAAGCTTCACCAACTGCTTGTCGAGGCCATGCTCAATTGATTCCGGGACGACGATGTCACGCACGAGTCCACAACGAGCGCAAACCAAGTGATGGTGGTGTTCCGACAGCGACTCCGAGAGCTCAAAAATCGCCGAACCGTTCGATGTCATGATCCTCGACACCACCGCACACTCTTCGAGGATGGTGAGATTCCTGTAGAGCGAACTGAGCGCGACGCCCTTCGCCGAACGCTGCAGATCGTTGATCGTCAACGGATCTTTGGCGCCTCCGAGCGCCTCGACGAGTTTGCGCCTGAGCGCCGTGTACCGCTGCTGGCGTGATCTCAGTTGTTCGGTGACGGCATCGTGAACGTCGGACGCAACGACGACAGAAGATCGGGCCACGAGAAAAATCTACTTCTGCATCGCCGGGGAACGCACTGTTAGTTGCCCACGAACTCGTGCAACTGGATTCCCGAGCGTTGGATGACCGCAAGGAGTCGCTCGTTGGGAACGGTCGGAGAACCAAGCGTGACGACACCATGTTCGGCGATGCCACCGATAGCGATCTCGTGCGCAACCGTTCCGGCGACGACTCCCGCGATCTGTGCAACCCGTTCCGCGACGCCAATGATCTCGACCGCCCGCGAACTTGATCTCCAACCGCGAACCTCGACCCGAACGCTTCCCATTCCGCCCTCCGCATGTGGCGGAGCCATCATCGGCAATCGGGCAGTAAAGCGGTCACGACGAGTCGCCGACATCCGTGCGGTAATTCGTTGAAGTT
>RFNE01000272.1 GCA_009927375.1 Actinomycetota bacterium
CGGTCGCGGCAGTCACGGCAGCGATAGGCGACGATGTCGCCGGCGAACCACAGTGCGTCTTCGCGTGCCGGGGTGAGGAGATGGCACGGGCCACCACAGTCGACGCAGATGATCTCTTCTGCTGGCGGACTCGCGAGCGGGTTGGGCAGGTCGGCGTCCGTCATGGTCACTTCAAGTGTGGCCGACTGGTGTGGGTGGGCGTCGCTCGTTTTGTCACATATATATGGTGTCGCCGTCGTCGGAGACACGCCCAATAGCCTTCTTGGCATGCGCGTCGTGGCGGGGGAACTGAAGGGACGCAAGATCCAGGCCCCGGAAGGCAAGACGACCCGTCCGACGACGGACATGGCGCGCGAGGCGACGTTCAATGCCTTGGGCAGTCTCAACGTGGTGGTCGGGGCGAGGGTCGTGGATGCATTTGCGGGTTCGGGTGCGCTCGGGATCGAGGCGATCTCGCGCGGTGCCGCGCACTGCACGTTCATCGAACGTGATCGTGTGGCAGTCGAGGTGTTGCGGGAGAACTTGGAGACACTCGGGATCGCAGATCGTGCGACGGTGATTCGCGGGGACGTGATGACGTCGCTGCGCAACGTCACGGATGCGACGCTCGTGCTTGCCGATCCGCCCTATGACTTCGTCGCGTGGCAGGAGTTGTTGGATGCGACCTTGGCGGATCTGGTCGTTGCCGAAAGCGACAGGGAATTGGGGGGAGCAGATGCTCCCTTTGCCGGATGGACCCAGGTGCGCGTGAAGCGTTATGGGCGGGCATTTGTGACCTTTCTCCAGCGATAGCGTGGAGGGCACATGGGCGTCGCGTTCTACCCGGGCAGTTTCGATCCGTTCCACCTCGGTCACCTCGACATCGTCGAACAGGCCGTGGGGATGTTCGGTGAACTCGTGATCGGGGTCATGCACAACCCGGCCAAGCCCTCGGGGATGTTCACCGCGGACGAGCGGGCCGATCTGATTCGCCAGTCCACCACCCATCTCGGCAAGGCCGTGTGCGTGGAGAAGTTCTCTGGCTTGACCGTGGATGCCGCCGCCTCGATCAAGGCGACGTTCATCGTGAAGAGCGCCCGTACCGGTGCGGACTTCGAGACCGAGCAGCAGATGGCCCAGACGAACAGGGCCGCGACGGGGATCAACACGGTGGTGTTGTTCTCCACGCCCGAGCACCAGTTCATCAGCAGCACCTACATCCGTCAGTTCGCCCAGCAGGGTGGCACGATGCGCACCAACTTGGCGCCGCAGTGCGTCCTCGAGGCATTGGCGAAAAAGAAGAGCTAAGGAGCAACCATGAGCTACGACGACGACCAGGTGATCGACGACCAGATGACGGTGGAGCTCGGCGACACCGAGAGCATCTTGGAGAAGGTCGCCGACATGATCGCGACCGCACCGAACGTGCCGCTGTCGAGCACCCCGCGCATCGACCGTGAATACGTCGTGGGTCTCTTGCAGGACGCACTCGCATGCCTGCCCGATGAGATTCGCCAGGCGCGCTGGATGTTGAAGGAGCGCCAGGACTTCATGGCCAAGACCCAGCGCGAAGCCGACGAGATCGTCGAGGCCGCGCGCGTGCAGGCCGAGCGCATGGTGCAGCGCACCGAGGTCGTGCGTGCCGCCGAGGCCAAGGCCCGCCAAGTGCTCGAGTCGGCGAACGCCGACAGCAAGCGGATGAAGAACGAGATGGAGGACTACCTCGACCAGCGCCTCGCGTCGTTCGAGATCATCCTCGACCGTCTGACGAACACGATCGCCCAGGGTCGCCGCCGCATGCAGCTCATCGGCACCCAGCCCGAGGCGGCCGAGCCCGCAGTCGAGTCGACCGACTCGACCGGCGCCACGTTCTTCGACGTGGACGAAACCGACCTCTACTAGTCGTCGTTTCAGGCACGCGACATGGCCTCGCCGCTCGTCGTCAACATCCTCGAGCTGACCCGTCGCCCGGGCACCGACAAGGACCTCGTCGTTGCGGTTCCCGCCACGATCCTTTCCTTGGATGATCCGCGGGTGGCAGACGACCAGGACGTGGACGTCGACATCCATCTCGAGAGCGTGAGCGGCGGCATCGTCGTCACGGGTACGGCAACGGCCGAGGCGCACCTGTCCTGTCGGCGCTGTCTGACGGAATTCGAGATGGAGATCTCGGGCGAATCGACGAGCTGTACCAGCGCATTCCCGACAACCCGGATGCAACCGCGCTCACGAGCGAACAGTTGGATCTCACCTCGGTGGTTCGCGAGGGAGTGTTGCTCGCGGTTCCCGACGCGCCGTTGTGTCGTCCCGATTGCCCGGGACTGTGCCCGCAGTGCGGGGCGGATCTCGCCAAGGCACCGTGTGGATGTAACGCGGTGAAGAAGGACGATCGCTGGGCTGCGCTCGACGCCCTGCGTGATCAACTGCCGCCTGGCTGA
>RFNE01000190.1 GCA_009927375.1 Actinomycetota bacterium
CTGAGCAGTCGCACGGCGTTGTCATGACCTTGCGGACACGTCGCAGGATCGTTCGCTTGCGACATCGCGCGACGCTCTTCGAACACCGAATCGCAGGTCTTGCAACTGAACTCGTACGTGGGCATGCACCTAGTGTAGGAACCGTGAGCTCCCCCGCGCCCCTCTCGACTCGCCCGGCGGTTGCAGAACCCATCACGGAGCAGATTCCCGAGACCGGCGAACCGACGATGGCCCACATCGTCAAGACCGAACCGGGCGAAGACGCCGCTGCCAAGGTCCTCGAGGCCCGCATCTACGGAACGCCACTCGAGGCGCTCTGTGGGCACGTGTGGGTGCCGTCGCGCGACCCGAAGCAACTGCCACTGTGCGACGTGTGCAAGGACATCTACGAGACGTATCGGATGTTCAACGACGGCTTGAACGAGACGCCGCAGGACTAACGAAAGTTCCGTGCCACCACCGCGGCACGCATCGGTAATGCTGCAAGGTGTTCGGCAACGACGTTGACCACACCTTCCGCGACCTCCAACCTGCCGCGCACGACGAGTGCAGCCGACCCGCGGGCCACCTTGCGGTACCGCACCCAGCAACCCTGCGAACACACGACGTTGATGAGGCCCGTCTCGTCCTCGAGGTTGATGAACGTGACGCCTTGCGCCGTCATCGGGCGTTGGCGATGCGTGACGGTTCCCGCGACGACCACCTTGTCACGCTCGATCGCGACAACTGATTCGCTGGTGTCACACCCATCCGTGTCAACTCCTCGCGCAGCATCTCCGTCGGATGACCACTCGGGGAGATTCCCGTTGCCCACAGATCGGCGATCAACTCCTCGATCGGCTCCATTCCCGGAAGTGCCGGAGCGTCCATGCCCGTCGTGACGCCGGCGAGTCGATCCGGTCGCGACTCGATCACGGCACCCGCGCTCCACAACGCGTCTCGCCTCGACACCTCGAAGCAGTCGCCGAAGGCGCCAGCCGTGGAGAGCGCCTCGAGTTGGGTCACGGTCAGTCGCGGCACCTTGCGCACCAGATCCTCCATGTCGAGATACGGACGATGTGACTCGATGTCGCGCGCGAGATCCTCACCGATCCCCCGCACGCTCCGATGCCAAGACGCACACCGAGTCCGCCCGTTGAGGACTCATCACGCTCGAGCGTCGCAGTTGCGCGCGAGGCATTGACGTCCGGCTGCTTCACGACGACACCGTGACGACGCGCGTCCTGCACGAGGGAATGCGGGGACCAAAACCCCATCGGTTGGGCATTCAACAACGCGGCGCAGAACGCCGCCGGCTCGTGCAACTTGATCCACGCGGATGCATATACGAGATAGGCGAAGCTCACCGAGTGACTCTCGGGGAATCCGTAGTTGGCGAACGCGGCCATCTTGGCAAAGATGCGATCGGCGACCTCGCCGTGGATGCCGCGCTCGGCCATCCCCGCATACAGCCGCTCGGACAACTTCTCCATCCGTGCGCGCGATCGCTTGGAACCCATCGCTTGACGCAGCTCGTCGGCCTGCGCGGGAGTGAAGCCCGCGACGTCGATGGCCATCTGCATGAGTTGTTCCTGGAACAACGGCACGCCCAAGGTCTTGCCGAGACTGTTCTCCAACAGCGGATGGAGATACGTGACGGGTTCCTGGCCGTTGCGGCGACGGATGTACGGATGCACGGACCCGCCCTGAATCGGGCCGGGTCTGATGAGCGCGACCTCGACGACGAGGTCGTAGAAGCGCCGCGGCTTCAGTCGCGGCAACGTGGCCATCTGTGCACGCGACTCGATCTGGAACACCCCGACGGTGTCGGCGCGACACAACATCGCATACACCTCGTCCTCTTGTGGGATGGTGGCGAGATCGATCGTCTTTTCACGGAACTCGGCGATGAGATCGACCGCGTGGTGTAGGGCCGACAGCATTCCGAGACCCAACAGGTCGAACTTCACGAGACCGACCGCCGCACAGTCGTCTTTGTCCCACTGCAGCACGCTGCGATTCGCCATCCTCGCCCACTCGACGGGGCACACCTCGGTGACGGGCCGATCACACATCACCATCCCACCGGAGTGGATGCCGAGGTGACGCGGGGCGTCCTCGATCGCACTCGCCATCTCGAGCACCGCGGGTGGGATGTCGTGATCGCCGGTCGACATCGTCGTCGCGAGCGTCCCCCATCCATCTACTTGCTTGCTCCACGCATCTTGCTGACCGGGGGCGTGACCGAGCGCGCGGGCCATGTCGCGCACCGCGGATCGCGCGCGATAGGTGATCACGTTGGCGACCTGCGCCGCGTGGTGACGACCGTGACGCTCGTAGACGTATTGAATGACTTCCTCGCGTCGACCGCTTTCGATGTCGATGTCGATGTCGGGTGGGCCGTCGCGTTCGGGCGACAGGAACCGCTCGAAGAGGAGTCCGAGTGACACCGCATCGGCCTTGGTGATACCGAGCGCATAACACACCGCACTGTTGGCGGCGCTCCCGCGACCCTGACACAAGATGTCGGATCGCTCGCAGAACTGCACGATGTCCCACACCACGAGGAAGTAGCCCGCAAAACCGAGTGCGGCGATGACCTCGAGTTCGTGGTCGATGGTGCGCCAGGCGCGTGAGCGCAACGAGAGGTCCTCGCCATCCACTGGTCGCGCGCCGTATCGACGCACCGCGCCGGTCTCGACCAGTCGGCGCAGGTAGTCCATCTCGTTCAGTCCGCTCGGGCACGGGAACGGTGGCAACTTGGGCGCCACGAGACGCAGGTCGAAGGCCGCATCGCGACCCACCTCGGCAGCCATCGCCACGACGCCCGGATAGCGGGCGAAGCGCCGGTACTGCTCGGATCCACTGCGCACGTAGGCCATCGCCGCGGGTGGCAACGATGCATCGATGTCGTCCAAGCTCCCCCGCCTGCGCACCGCGGCGACGGCAGTCGCCAGACGATGCTGCGCGGGAAGCGCATACAACACGTCGTTGGTTGCCACACACGACAGACCGTTGCGATGGGCGATGCGCACGAGTTCGTCGTTGCGCACCGAGTCGAGCGGATCGCCGTGATCCCACAACTCGACGAGCACGTTGTCGCGACCGCACGCAGCGATCAGCTGCTGCACCACTCGTTCTGCGGCGGCAGGACC
>RFNE01000308.1 GCA_009927375.1 Actinomycetota bacterium
CGCGCTCGTTACGCGCGAGTGAGCGCAACCACGTGAATGCATCCGGTTGACTCATCGAATATCGCTCGGCGATGACACCCTTTGCCTGCTCAATGAGGACTCGGCTTTCGAGAGCGTTTGAGAGCTGACCCACGAGCTCCAATGCTTGGGCCGTCCGGCGCTCGTCTCGACGACTGCCATCGCAGCATTGGCGACTCCCTGAACATACGTCACACGGTCGTCGTCCATCACGGAACCTGATCTGTCGAAGAGGACGAGAATTCCAATCACCTCCGTCTTTCTCTTGATCGGAAACTGGTGGATCGACTTGGCGCCGATCAGTTTGAGGGTCATGGCGACCTCGCTCGTCGGCAAGCTCGAATAGTCGATCGTCCGAGAGATCTCTCGACCCTGGTCGATGACCGTCCACGCGTCGTCGAGCATCGGACCGCTGTCCTCATAGAGCCTGGCCAAATCAGAGCGTGGTCGCGGTCACGACGTATTCATCCCGAGATGGAAGGAGTTCGATCAGGACACCCTGGGCGAGCCGAGCGGTGTCACAACAGATGAGCAGCGCCCTCAGCGTCGCATCGTCCATCGACAGTCCGGACTGTGAATTCGTGATATCGACGAACGTGTCGACGACCTGCTGCAAGTGTGCGGTCATTGCTCTCCCCTTCCTCAAGTGGTGTAGCGCAACGCTAGAAACTCCCGATCTGAAGAAGAAGACCGATACATACTCTTTGCTAACGAATTGATACTTACAACAGAGGACAGTACGTGCTGAGGTCTCCGGCCAACCTCCCAACGGGCTGCTGTCGAAACCTGCCGCACCGATGCTTGCGACCTCGGCGATGAAGTCGCTTGCTTCATGTTCGAACTGTTCAAGCGACATCCCGTAGTTGACGGCAAAAGCATCGGAAATGTGCGATACACCGTCACGGCTTTGTACAACTCGAGGAGCTTTCCGAGCCCTCCGTGGTCGGCGATGAGGAGCTCCATTGCCAAGAATCCGAGAACGTATTCGCATCCCGCCAGCAGTGGAGAAGCCTCTCTATAGGTCGTGAGATCCAAGCGGCACCGCGTTGGCCAATTCGAAAACAACCGCACCGCAATCGCATGCATCTCCGCGAAGGAAAGATCTGGAGAGAACGTCTTCGCTTGAGCAAGGCCGTCCACCATTTCCGCGAACCCTTCGCTCATCCACTTTGGCTCACCGTCAGGAACCGCGCCGCCCGCAATTCGCGTCCTGACGGAATGCGCCCACTCGTGAGCGAGGACTGCGGCGTTTCGCTCTACCAAGAGATACGAGGTCTTGTTCAAAGGCGGTTCGGCACGAACTTCGTCCGCCGAACTGACTGGGCGAAGCGTTTCGAGAAAGAGATAGCCACTCAAGTTCATTGTGATTATCCGGTCATTACACAGCGCAGAACCCATCAGGTGTTGACCGAACGTCATCGACAAGTTCGGAAAGCACCCGAGCTTGCTGACCGTCTCGTTGAGGAAGCGCTGCGTTCTCCCGATGACGATCGATGTTGCCTGTCCGTCAAAGACGTTGAATGTTTCAAAAATCTGCTGGGTCGCGATCAGCACATCTCGTGCGAGCGCGACCGTCGGGGACGCTTCAGTACTCGGCTCCACGTACCACGTGATGAGGCGCAGGGTCTGTGGGGTGAATGACTGCAAGTCCTGGATCTCACGGGTGATTCGTGATGTGACGCGCTTCTCGGCCGGAGAGAGAGCGACGGCAAGGTTGCGTGGAGCAGATCCGAATGGCGGAGTGACTCGAAGTACGGAGGTTCGAACCTCTGCACGACCAGCTCCTGAGGCAACTCCTGCCGAAGACAGCGCGCAGAGCGCGATGAGCATCGAGACAACCGTTCGAGTCGTCAATTTCATCACAGCAACCTAACGAGATCGCTTGTTCAGGCTCACAAATTTCGCAATTCGGTATTCACATTCATTCGATTCTTGAGCTCATCGCAATATCGTTCGTCGCCGTCGTCACGAGACGATTCATACAGAACACAAGCGCGATCCCAGACCTTGATTGCACTTCCGGAAAGAGGGAGTCATCAATGTCGAAGGAAAAGACGTCGCAAGACCGCAGCAACGAAGACCTGCGCAAATCAAAGAAGCCTGCAAAGGACAACAGATCGCGAGTCGCGCTCGCGCTCGTTGCCTCCATTCTCGCCTTCCTCGTCGTCGCTGTCTCCCAGTCCGCAAGCGCAGCGGTGACGTGTGACATTGGATTCGAGGAGATCGGTTTCGACTACGCCACCGCGACGAACATCGTCGGTGACGGCACCCACGTCGGCGACTCGGTCCTCTACTCCGGCGTCGCCACTCGAACGTGCGGCGGAGTACCGACGACAATCGACGCACTGGTCACGACGTCGGCCCTTGTGGACGCCACGGTCGTGCACTACGAGGTCAACACCGCCTCCGCTGGCCCAGATACGAGCGCGAATACCACGACGAACTTCTTCGAAGTGGACATCTCCGCGCTCCGCACTGGCGGCCACGCAGACTTCACCTTCGCCTTCTACAAGCAGGGCACCTACCCGAGCGCGCCGGTGCCAATCACGTTGGAAAACGTGAAGGCCACGGCGATTGACATCGACAACAAGACCTACGGAATCCTTTCCTCGCTGGACAGCTTCACCCTCGCCAATGACACCCGTCTCTCTCATGACTACGCAGGCGGCGGGTTCCCTGCCACTGTGACCTTCAGTGCAGCAGCATCGAATGGAACGAACGACATCCGCGACCGCGTTACTGCGTCCTATTCGACGCTTCAGTCGTTCATGTACCGCGTTGGAGTCGGCGACAAGGATTCGAACGGCCAGACCTTGTACTTCGGACTCGCATTCCAGGATCTTGGCTGGAGCCCATCGACCCCCGTCACGACCGGCACTGAATACACACTTTCGTATGACGCGAATGGTGGTACTGGAACCACTCCGACGAGCGTGACCGCAACCGTCGGTTCCGCCCTCACGATTGCAACGAACACTGGTCCAACCCCCTCGTGCGAACCAATTACACGTTCACCAACTGGAACACACAGGCCAACGGACTTGGCACGAGCTACGCACCAGGCGCCTCAACCTTCATGCCAGGAAGCAACGTGACGCTCTATGCGATCTGGACCCCTGTTGACCACACCCTCAGCTACGACCTGAACGGCGCAGCAGGAACACCACCCACCTCACAAACCGTCACACACGACACCACCGCAACCGTCACCTCGAGTGTCCCAACACGAACCGGGTACACCTTCACCGGCTGGAACACCCTCGCCAACGGAACCGGAACCAGCTACGCCTCAGGAGCAACCACCAGCCCCATCACCACAGACGTAACCCTCTATGCGATCTGGAGCGCCGATGAAGTGACGACGACAACGTCGACCACGTCGACGACACTCCCCGCGTCGACGACGACCGTGCCGGTGACGTCGCCACCAACTCCGGTGACGTACTGGACCGTTTCGTTCGATCCGAACGGCGCGACCTCTGGTGCGGTGCCACCATCGAGCCAGATCTTCGACACTGGCCTCTACAACATCCCGGGCAACTCTGGGTCGCTCGCGAAGTCGGATGGATCGACGTTCCTCGGCTGGAATACCAATGCCGCAGGTACTGGCATCCTCTACTCGAGCGGCTCGAAAATGCAGATGACCTCGAATGTCGTCCTGTATGCCACGTGGTCACCAACGGCCACCTCGGTACCGACGACGATTGCAACTCCTGAGTTGCAGGTGATCGTGCCGACGAGTCCAAACCCGGATGACCTGCTCGTCTCGTTCCCTGATCAGTTGCCGAAGACCGGCATCGACCTCGGACGCGAGGTGCTCGCAGCATTCGTCCTCGGACTTGCGACGCTCGCGCTCGCCTTCGAACGTCGGTTCCGCATGCTCCTGACGGCACTCCGCAGGACCAGAAGGGCCGGTCGCTAGTTCATCCAGATCGTGTCCGGGCGGCGGAGACATCCCCCGATCCGTCGCCCGGACACAACCATCCAGAGGAGCAGCCCATGGACCGTCAACCAACCCACGAACTCTCCCGACGAGCGTTGCTCGCAGCGCTGGGAGTCGGTGGCATCGCGACCGTTGGTTCGGTGTATTCGAAGGTCGCGCTGTCGAACCGAACGTCTACTCGTGCACGCGCGCTCCTCACGACCGAGGTTCGCGATGAGTGGGCGCAGGGCGTCGAGACCGTCGCCCACAGCGGCGCACCGGTCGCCACTCCGCGTGGGTCGACCATTGGCTTTCTCTACATTCCCCGCTTGCGCAACCAGGTATGGGGGTTCCCCATCGTCGAAGGAACGAACCCACGACAGCTCAATGTCGGGATCGGCCACCTCACCCAGACTGCACTCCCCGGCGAAGTCGGGAACGTTGCGCTCTTTGGTCACCGCACGACCCACGGAAAGCCATTCGACAAGTTCGATGAGATCGTCGCCGGTGACGTCGCGATCCTCGAGACCAAGGACTCCTGGTTCGTCTACACCCTCATCGCCAACGCGACCGTTGCACCCGATGCAATGTGGGTCGCCAAGCCAAATCCGTTTCGCAATGGCGTCCTCAAGGAAGCGCTCCCCGACTGGAAGAGCATGCCGAACAAGGTGCTCTCACTCATTACGTGTACTCCGAAGTTCTCGACGAAATACCGCTGGGTGTGGTGGGGTACGCAAACCGCGCAAACCAGCCACGACGATCCACCGAGCGCATTGACCTCGACCTGATTTTCAGACGAGATCGTCTGCAGCGACGAGACGCAGACTCACTTCGTTGGCCATCAGTCGCCCTGCACGCGTCAACACGAATCGTTCACTACGCTGCTCAATCAGTCCCGAGATCCGCGACATCGTTCGTGGGGAACGACCCCACCGGCACACCTTCGCGCATGCGAATGAGGAGCTGGAGGGCCTCGAGACGCCGCACCTCGTCGCTGAGCGTTTCAGACGAAGATTCGGGCTCGAGCCCAGCCTCCACCATCTCGATGTATCGATCTGGGGTTCGTACGTTCCAGAAGCGTCGACCATCCATGTGGCCGTGCGCAGCGCTCCCGAAAGCGTGGTAGTTGCCCTGCAGCCAATACAGCCGATTGTGTTCGCACTCGTGCCGTGACTTGGCCCAATTGGAGATCTCGTAGTTTTCGAGTCCATGCTCCTCGAGCAGTGAGTCGACGAGTTCGTACTTGTCGGCTTGATCGTCATCGTCGGGATGACGCGACTCGTCGTCGGCGAGTGGCGTGCCCGCCTCCACCGTGAGGCCATAAGCCGAGACGTGCGGTGGGTCGAGTTCCAACACGTCGCGAACGGTGGTTGCCCAGTCGTCCACCGACTCGCCGGCGGCTCCATAAATGATGTCCAGGTTGAACGTCGGGATGCCCACCGCCTGATCGCGTCAACCGCTCGGCGAACGTTGTCGGCGTCGTGTGTGCGACCAAGTGACGCAAGCACGTGCGGAACCGTCGACTGGACGCCGAGCGAGATTCGGTTCACTCCTGCTTCGCGATACGCCTCGAGGAGTTCGACCGTCACGTTGTCGGGATTGCACTCGACCGTGATCTCCGCGCCGTCGACGACGGGGATCATGGCGATCACGGCGCCGAGTTCGCGACCGGGAACCATCGAGGGCGTTCCCCCACCCACGAAGATGCTCGATGCACGTGGCATGCCCGAGTCGATTGCCCGACCGATGTGGGTCTTCATCGCGGCGAGGTAGCTCGTCGTCAGGTGGTGACGATCGGTGAAGGTGGCAAAGGCGCAATAGTCGCAGCGCTTCGCACAGAACGGAACGTGGATGTAGACGCCGTGCATCGAGTGCTACTGCGTCGGTGGGACGAAGAGCAGGTCGAGTTCTGCCAGCTTGTCGCCGACTTCATCGACCGTCACGTCCAGCATCACGGCGATTGCGCGAGTGTCATGGGCGCGCACCGTGATCACCTTGCCGTTGAAGTCCTGTCGCTGCACCTGGATCATGCGCAAGAGCCGCTCGAGCATCTTGAACTGCGTGCCCTCCATCGTGGACAACTTGGCGACGTCGATACGTAGTTTCTTCTGTGGAGCCGCACCGGGCTGGGCACCTTCGACGCGCTGCGGGTCGCGGGGCAACATCTGGTCGATGGTGACGTTGTAGAAGCGGGCCAGGCGTTCGAGTCGCGGCACGGAGATGATGCGCTCGCCACGCTCGTAGGCACCCATCACGCTCGCCTTGAACTCTTGGTTCGTCGATTGTTCGACCTCGTTGAGCGAGAGACCCTTCTGTTGGCGGATCGCGCGCATGCGCTCACCAAGTTGGGCGGCGTAGGACTCGTCGTTGGCTTCCTCAGTCGTCATCGCTCACCCCCTTCGCAGGCTCACCATCAGCGTCCCCGCCACTATGGCAGCAGTCTCTGCCCGCAGGACGGATTCACCGAGCGACACCGTCGCGGGTGCGCCGTGGAGTTCCTCATGGGAGAACCCTCCTTCGGGTCCGACCACGACGAGGTGATGCGACGCATCGAGCGGTGCCCCACC
>RFNE01000352.1 GCA_009927375.1 Actinomycetota bacterium
GCGCTCGCCAACTACTCGGCCAAACCACCGCTCAACGTCTTCCATCCCGAGTGCCTCGAGGCCTACGTGCGCCACGGGTTCCGCGAGACACCTGACGGCGACGTCACGCTCAAGTGCAGACCAGAACACGAGGCCCGCACGTACGAGTCGGGCGGGCTGCACGAGACGTGGGGCGAACTCGGCAACCTCACGACACCGGTGTGGTTAGTTTCAGGTGTCGTGCACCCCTTCACCCCGGCCGCCATCGCCGAACAGATCGCCCCGAAACTCCCCAACGTGCACGTCGTGTCCTGGCCAGACCGCGGGCACTTCGGCCCACTCGAGGACCCCGACCGCTTCGTCGAGTTGATCCGCGACGTGGAGGCACACGTCTCGTGAGCGTGTATCCCGTCCCGACGACGCTGTCGCCCTCGCGCATCACGTCGTACGAGAGCTGTCCGCTCAAGTTCCGCTTCGTCAACATCGAACAACTCCCCGAGCCGCCGGGCATCCACGCGGTGAAGGGCAACGTCGTGCACCGCGCGCTTGAGTTGTTGTTCCATCTCGAGCCGAACGAGCGCTCACGCGACGCGGCGCATCGTTTCATGGCGACCGCTCGCGAGGAATACGAGCCCACCTACGACATCACCGGGCTGAACCTCTCCGAGTCGGCGCTGCGCGACTTCTGGAGCGAGTGCTCGGATCTCGTCGATGGCTATCTCGCGATGGAGGATCCGCGCGAGGTGCGCGACGTCGAGCAGGAGATCTACGTGACGGCCTCGCTCGGTGAGTTCTCGATCCGCGGATACGTGGATCGCGTCGAGCGTCACCCGGATGGCTCGCTCGTGATCACCGACTACAAGACGGGCAAGTCACCGAACCCGAACTTCCCCGACTCCAAGATGAAGCAGCTCGAGATGTACGCCTACATGCTGCGCGAGATGCGCGGCGAGCTCGCCTCGCGCCTGCAGTTGTATTACGTGAAGGACGGCACGAAGAACGTGGCCGCACCGAGCGAACAATCGATGAATTTCGTGAAACACGAACGACGGCGATGTTCAAGACGATCTCGACGGCGTGCCAGAAGGGCTCGTTTCCCACCAAGAAGAGCGCGCTGTGCAACTTTTGTGCATTCAAGGACTGGTGCCCCGAGTTCGGCGGAGATCCCTCCAAAGCGGCGACAGAAGCACCACTCAAGTACCCGCAGCCAGCACAATAG
>RFNE01000121.1 GCA_009927375.1 Actinomycetota bacterium
GCGAACACCGGCGTCACCGAGGTGCAGGCCGGTTCCTATTCGCTGATGGATTCCCAGTACGCGACGCTCGGACTTCCGTTCGTGCAGGCGATGTTCGTCCTCGGCACCGTGATCTCACGCACGAAGGACTGGGCCGTGATCGACGTCGGTCTGAAGAGCCTCGGCATGGACCACGGCAATCCGCACATCGAGGATGCGACCATCTGGTTCGTGAGTGACGAGCACATCACGTTCTCGATGAAGAACGGTGAGCTGCCCCGCGTCGGCGACAAGGTGCGGGTCACGCCCGCACACATCGATCCGACGATGGCAATGCACGAGGTCGCTTGGGCGATCAACGGTGAGACGATCGTCGACCGCTGGGGCATCGACCTGCGGGGTTGGTGAACTAGGAACGCAGACGCTCGGCGAGCGCACGAAACGCTCGGCCGCGATGCGAGAGTTCGTGCTTTTCCTCGATCGTCATCTCGGCGAACGTGCGCCCATCACCCTCGCGAGCGATGAACAATGGGTCATACCCGAAACCTCGCGCACCGCGCTCGAATTCTGCGATCGTCCCCTCGCACACACCTTCAGCCACGATCTCGCGACCATCGGGATAGAGCAGCAACGCCACGGTCACGAAGCGCGCGCCGCGGGACTTGCCCGACAACTCACGGAGCAACTTCGCGCGATTGTCCGCATCCGTCGCGCTGGCGCCTGCGTAGCGAGCGGTGTGCACGCCCGGTGCGCCATTGAGTGCATCCACGAAGAGTCCCGTGTCGTCTGCGAGCGCGGGCATCTGCGTGGCAGACATGATCGCGTGCGCCTTCAGCCGAGCGTTCCCGACGAGCGTGTCGGCGTCTTCGACCACGTCGGGCACGTCACTTGGTCGCGGCACCATCTCCACGACCCCGCCCATCAGGTCGACCATCTCGGCCACCTTGTGCGGGTTGGCGGACGCGCACACGACGCGCAACACGGTTAGCGACCGAGTGCGCGTGGCGTCGGCGGCACGGCGAGGATCTCGCGCTGACGCGAAAAGATCTGCGCGATGCCACCGGAGGCAAGTCCGAGCAGGTTGTCGAGTTCACCTCGCGAGAAGGCCTTGCCCTCCGCGGTTCCCTGCACCTCGACGAAGGATGGCTCGCCACCACTCATCGGTTCGAGCATCACGACGTTCATGTCGACTTCTGCAGTCGAGTCCTCTTCATACGGCAGGTCGATGATCGGCGTGCCCGCATGGATGCCGACGCTGATTGCGGCACACAGCGAATGCAGCGGATGTGTGCTGATTCCACCGGCCTGCTGAACGCGAGTGAGCGCATCGTGCAACGCGACGTACGCGCCACAGATGCTCGCGGTACGCGTGCCACCGTCGGCCTGCAACACGTCGCAGTCGAGCAACACCTGGCGCTCGCCGAGTGCAACCATGTCGCACGACGAACGCAGTGCGCGACCGATCAGTCGCTGGATCTCCACCGTGCGGCTCGACTGCTTGCCTTTGGCGGCTTCGCGGTCGACGCGCTCGGGTGACGAACCGGGAAGCATCGAGTACTCCGCGGTCACCCAACCCTTGCCGCTTCCCTTCATCCAGCGCGGCACGTCCTCGTCGATCGAGGCGGTGCACAACACCGCGTGCGACCGAAGGACACGAGCACGGAACCCGCGGCCATCTCGGTGAAGTCGCGCTCGAAGCGCACCTCGCGCAACTGGTCTGGTCGTCGTCCGTCGAATCTGGTCATGTCCTTGTCCTCATTTCTGGCGAATCGTCCATTGGTGCGCACTCGTCAACTCGGGTCCGAGCAGACGGCGACCGAGCTCGGCGAACCACGCGATGTCTCCGGAGGACAAGAAGCGATGCTCGCCCTCCCCACTCGTGCGTGCGATCCCGCGTGCGACGAGCATCTCCTTCACGAAGAACGCAGTCTCATCCGCCGACGACACGAGCACGACACCCGGTCCCATCACCTCGCTGATCACGCGGCGAGATAGGGGTAATGCGTGCAGCCGAGCAGCAGTGAGTCGACGCCCGCCGCGCGCACCGGTGCGAGCAGTCGCTCGGCGAGCACCGTGACTTCATCACCCGTCGTCTGATCACGCTCGACGAACTCGACGAACCCAGGGCATGCGGCCGAGGTCAGCGTGACGTTCGCACCAGTCGCACGCACCGCTTCGACGTAGGCGCCAGAGGAGATCGTGCCGACGGTTCCGATGACACCGACCTTGTTGTTGTGCGTCACCCGCACGAGCGCGCGGGCGCCGGGCTCGACCACGCCGACGACCGGCACGTCGAGTTCGGCCTGCAGGTCGGTGAGGGCGACCGAGGCCGCGGTGTTGCAGGCCACCACGATCATCTTCGCGCCGTAGTCCTCCACCAGGGAGTGCGCGAGCTCGCGCGCGTAACGACGGACTTCGTCAGCCGGCTTGTTTCCGTAGGGATAGCGACCCGTGTCGCCGATGTAGACGAGGTTCTCGTGCGGCAATAGGTCGATCACCGCGCGTGCGACGGTGAGACCACCGAAGCCCGAGTCGAACATGCCGATCGGTGCATCAGGCGTCATCGACATCACCGCCAAGGTTAGGCGAGCGACCTAGCCTTGTGCGGTGCTCGTTGCCACCGTGCTTGCGCTGTGCGCAGCGGTGTTGCACGCATCGTGGAACCTCCTCGTCAAGCAGAGCGAGGATCGTCATCTCGCCCTGTGGGGTCAGTTCACCATCGCCGGTGTGGCGTGCGGAATCGGACTCATCATCTGGAGTGCCATCGACGGTCCACCCGACGTCGCATGGCAGTGGGCCGTCGTCAGCGGTGCGATGCACGTGCCCTACATCGTGCTCCTGTCGCGTGCCTACAACCGCGGCGACTTCTCCATGTCGTACCCGATCGTGCGTGGCGCGGGTGCGCTCGCGGGTGCGCTCGGCGGCATCCTCATCCTGAACGACTCCCCTTCTGCGGTCTCGATGATTGGCGTCGTTCTCGTCATTTCCGGCGTGCTGATCCTCGCCCGTGCCGGCAGCTGGCACGTGATCTCGGCGGCACTCGCCGTGTCGGCGACGATCGGCATCTACACCGTCGTCGACGCACACGGTGCCCGCGAGTCACAACCGATCGGATACTCGATGGCGCTCTTGGTGTGCGCCGCATTCTTCACGACCGCCTGGACGCTCGGCACGAAGCGTGGACTGATGATCGCCTCGCTCAAGCGCAACGCCCGCACGATGTCAGGAGC
>RFNE01000089.1 GCA_009927375.1 Actinomycetota bacterium
GCCTCGATCACCTATGAGCCCGAGTCGTCCGGTGCGCTCGGGTTCGGTTTCCGCTGCGGCTTCCTCGGGTTGTTGCACATGGAGATCGTCAAGGAGCGTCTCGAGCGCGAGTTCAACCTCGCCCTCATCGCCACCGCGCCGAGCGTGGAGTATCGCGTCATCAAGACCGACGGGGAGGTGCTCGTCGTCGACAACCCGGCCGATCTCCCGTCCGCGGTGTACATCGACTCGGTCGAAGAGCCGTTCTTCCGTGTCAGCATCATCACGCCGAAGGAATACACCGGCTCGCTGATGGAGTTGTGTCAGGAGCGAAGAGGCGAACTGGGCAAGCTCGAATATCTGTCACCCGAACGAGTCGACATGCAGTATCAGTTGCCACTCGCCGAAGTCGTCGTCGACTTCTTCGATCAGCTGAAGAGCCGCTCGCAGGGGTACGCCTCGCTCGACTACGAACTCGCCGGATATCGCACGAGCGACCTCGTGCGCGTCGACATCCTGCTGAATGCCCAGCCGGCGGACGCGTTCTCGACGATCGTGCATCGCGACAAGGCCTACGACTACGGCAAGCGGATGTGCGAGAAGTTGAAGGAACTCATCCCGCGGCAGATGTTCGACGTGCCGATCCAGGCCGCAATCGGTGGCCGCATCATCTCGCGCGAGACGGTGAAGGCCAAGCGCAAGGACGTGCTCGCCAAGTGCTACGGCGGTGACATCTCGCGTAAGCGCAAGTTGCTCGAGAAGCAGAAGGAAGGAAAGAAGAAGATGAAGTCGATCGGGCGCGTCGAAGTGCCAGGCGACGTCTTCATCTCCGCTCTCAAGCTCGATGACTGAGGCGACGCGAACCACCAACTCAGGGGGCATGTTCCGTTCGCTGCGCAACTACAACGCACGGCTGTTCTTCGTCGGACTCCTCGTGTCCAACATCGGGTCGTGGCTGCAATTCACCGCCACGAGCCTCCTGTTGTATCGACTCACCGACAACGCGACCTCGCTCGGCATCAATTCGGCACTGCAGTTCCTGCCGACGCTCGTGCTCGGGGCGTGGTCCGGCTCGCTCTCGGATCGATTCAATCGTCAGCGCACGACCGCCATCACGCAGTCGCTGATGGCGGTGCAGGCGCTCACGCTCGGGCTGCTCGACCTCGCCGGCATCGTCACCGTTCC
>RFNE01000018.1 GCA_009927375.1 Actinomycetota bacterium
GCGCGCGTCGTCGGCTTCACCGGCGAACTCGTGTGGGACCCGAGCCGACCCGACGGACAGCCTCGCCGCCGCGTGGATGCGAGTCGAGCAGAACGCGAACTGGGCTGGCACGCACACACCGACTTCGAAGAAGGTCTGCGCGCCACCGTCGATTGGTATCTGGCGAACCGCGCCGAAGCAGAAGCGCCACCGACGCACTGACGTGAGCTTCCCTCCCCCACAGGTTCCGCCGCCGCTTCCTCCGCGCGCCACGACCCGTCGCCCGACGGTACGACGCGATCCGTTCCGTCGTTCGCGTCGACGACGCAATTCCGACATCGTCGTGACGAATGCGCTCATCGCCACCAATCTCGGCATCTACGTCTGGACGCTGCTTGGTCAGTTGTCCCAATCCGCACTCAGTGGCCAGTTGTCGGGCACCACGGAGCGACTCGTCATTTCTCGCTCCTTCCTCGATCAAGGCGAGTGGTACCGACTCGTGTCGTCGGGCTTCGTCCACTTCGGGATCCTCCACGTCGCACTCAACATGTACCTGCTCTATCAACTCGGACGCCTGCTCGAGCCGACGCTCGGTTCGCTCACCTTCGGGCTCGTCTATGGAGCCTCGCTCCTTGGCGGTTCTGCCGGTGCGCTCCTCCTCAGCCCCAACGCGCTCACTGGCGGTGCGTCGGGCGCAGTGTTCGGGATCATGGCCGCAGCAGTCGTCGGCATGCGGGAGCGTGGCGTCAATCCACTACAAACCGGTCTCGGCATGACGTTTCTCATCAACATCGTGTTCACTCTTGCAATCCCGGGCATCTCCGTCGGCGGCCACTTCGGCGGTGCGCTCGCCGGCGCGATCTGCGGTGCAGTCGTGCTCGCTCCAGCGCGCTGGAGGATTCCTCACGTCGCCAACGTCATCGTGCCATGCGTCGTCGGTCTGTGTTGCGTGTTGATCGCCGTCACACCCTCGCTATAAGACTCCACTCCTCGCCGACACGCGGCCACTTCCCCGTCGTCAATCCAGGAGTCCCGTGTCGATCACCTTCGTCAGCCCGTTCATCCTTCCCCGACCCCACCGCGACCCCATCACCACGCTGCAGGACGCACTCTCGGTCTGCGCACTCGCCATCGCGAGGCCGCTTTCTCCGTCACTCATCGTCTTGATGTGCGATGCGCAACGGCGCGGCGTTGGTCTTGTATCGCTCACCGGTGCGCGGCTCAGTGACCACGTGCACGACATGATTGCAGCGTGTTCGGCAACGCTGGATGTCGAGTCACTCGTCGTCGTCGAATGTCGCCAAGAAAAGACTGACGACTCGCCCGACGAAGTACGCCGTGCTCGACTCGCC
>RFNE01000297.1 GCA_009927375.1 Actinomycetota bacterium
CTCCTGCGCGGGAGAAGTGTGCGAGTGCTCCGGCGAGGGCGATGTAGTTGATGTCGTGTCCTGCTCGTGGACCGTATGGGCCGTCTTGACCCCAGCCGGTCATGCGGCCATAGACAAGCTTCGGGTTGACCTTCGCGCAGTCGTCTGGGCCGACGCCGAGGCGTTCCATGACGCCGGGGCGAAAGCCCTCGATGAGCGCATCGGCACCTTTGACGAGATCCAACAACGTGGCGATGCCGTCTGGTGACTTGAGATCAATCGCGATGTTGCGACGACCGCGCAAGAGGACATCCCAGTGGGCGGAGTCGGGTGCTGGGCCGCGCACGGCCTGCGTGCGTTCGACGCGGATGACTTCCGCACCCATGTCGGAGAGCATCATGGCGGCAAATGGCCCTGGGCCGATGCCGGCGATTTCGATGATGCGTCGGCCGTGAAGTGGTCCGCTCATCGTGGGTGACGTTTCGCTCAGACCTTGGTCGATGCGCTCAGGGTGAGTGCGGTGACGGCCTCGACGAATGACGGCCAGAGGGGCTTGGGGAGATCGTGTCCCATGTCCTCGACCAGCATGTATTTCGCGCCGGGGATCAACTCAGCGGTGCGCTCCCCGCCCGAAGGTGTGATGAGGGTGTCGTCCACGCCGTGCACGACGAGTGTCGGGATGTTCAGCTTGGCGAGGTGCTCGCTGCGGTTGCCGCTGGCATAGATGGCAGCCAGTTGTCGTGGTGCGCCCTCGGGATAGAACATGCGGTCGTAGTCGCGAGCGGCGTTGCGCTTGGAGAGTTCATCCGAGCGGTGCTTCTTGGACTGCCAGGTCTGCCACTTGGGCGATGCCGCGATGTATTCCTCGCGGGATGCCGGTGGTGGTGCGAGGAGTGCGGCGAGTGCCTCGGGGGTGGACTGACCGACTGCGGGGTCACCCGGTGTGGACATCACCGAGATGAGCGAGGCGGTGCGGTGCGGGTGCTCGATCGCAAACGTCTGGGCGATCATTCCGCCCATCGATGCCCCGAGGATGTGTGCGCGCTCGATGTTCAGATGGTCGAGCAGCTTGGCGGCGTCTGCGGCCATGTCCGAGAGCGTGTACGGAACCGGTGGGATCGGCTCTTCCATCAGGGCCGCCTTGATGACCTCATCGGTGTTGACGCTGACGCCGTCCAACTTGGTGGAGAGCCCGCAGTCGCGGTTGTCGAAGCGGATGACGAAATGTCCCTTGTCGACGAAGTGCTGGCAGAACTCTGGTTCCCACGCCACCATCTGGGCGGTGTAGCCCATGATGAGGAGCAGTGCCGGATCGCTCGGATTGCCGAAGGTGTCGTACTCGAGGGTGATCGAGCGATTGTCGGTGGAGGTGAACTGCGCTTGGGGCATGGGGTTCAGTCTCACCGACTGCTCCCCACCCCGACAACTTGGAGGCCGTAATCTCGCTTGAGTGACGCAACCGACCGTGTTTCGTGCCCCTGGTCGGGTGAACCTGATTGGTGACCACACCGACTACACGGGCGGGCTCGTGCTCCCCATGGCCATCGACCGTTACACGACGATCGAGGCCGTGCCCCAGACCTCGGCCATCGACCTCGCGAGCACCTCGGATGTGAACCCCGTGCACCTCGCACTCCCCGTGACCTCCCCCGAGAACGTCTCCCCACCCTGGGGTCGATATGTCGCCGGCG
>RFNE01000260.1 GCA_009927375.1 Actinomycetota bacterium
ATAGCTCAGTTGGTTAGAGCGCATCCCTGATAAGGATGAGGTCACAAGTTCGATTCTTGTTAGCCCCACTGAGGTCACCCGTAACACCTCTCAGACTGAATCAAGCCGTCAATGACGGGCGGGCTTCGTGCAACTAAATGGCTGAGTTCAGGAACCCTTCGTACTGATCTAGTATGACATATTTAAGACTTGGTTTACCCTTGGCCTTAACGCGACACATGGACCTTGAAATAATGAGATTTTGGAGTAGAGCAAAGTCAATGAATCTCGGAGATCCTCGCTTCGTAAGAACAAAATTGGACCCTTGTGGAAATTGTTCCAACATTGAATTTTCTGTACTTCGACGAAAAGTGTTCTGTAATGACATCAAGAACACGTATACCTCATCATCTAGCGAGCCATTGCGGTCTCAATTGGCAAAGTGTTCTTCTTGCGGAACCGTCCAAGTAAATCCTCGAGTTGGTCAAGCAGAGTTGTTGTTGCAGTATTCATCTGCAATCGACGAGATCCATTCGCTTGAAAGCGAACTGAGAGTCAAGTCGTTTATTCGTGCAATGAACAAAGTAGTTAAGTTTGATTCAGATATAGGCCCAAACTCCTCAAGACTGCTCGTTGACGTCGGATGCGCAGGGGGGGAGTTCCCGGAAGCGGCTCGTCGACTCGGCTATTCCATTCGCGGGTTTGAGCCAGCAAAGCATTTGGCCACACTTGCAAAACGTAAGTACGGGCTTGAAATATATGATTGCGAATTCAATCCAAACTTGCTGGGTGGCCCAGTTGACATAGTTACTTTTTGGGACGTCCTCGAACATATCGAGCAGCCATTGGTAGCACTCGAGAATTCCTGGCGAGTCCTTCATCCAAAGGGCTACCTGATATTGAACCTCCCGATGATTGACACCTTTAGCGAGAAGCTTCTGAGAAAGAAGTGGCCCTTTTATTTGGAAGTACATCTTTACTACTGGACAATCGAGACCCTCTCAGATCTCCTCAAGCGTGCGGGATTTAGAGTTCTGAAACACTTCGGATATTCACAAACCCTAAGTTTGCGTTACCTTCTACAACGCTACGATGTAGACCGTCTGGCTCCAATCGTTCCGAATCTGCCAATTCGTTATAGGCTCGGACAACGTACGATTGTCTGCCAAAAGCTTTAGACCAACATGTTCTTGATGGCGATTTCATTCATTTGGGTTTTGCTTGATGATCGTTGGAGAAGCGGGTGGTGAGGAGGAGGAGTCCAAGAAAGTGAACTTCATCCGCCGTGTTTTCATGGTTCTTGGCATCGCCGGCATCGCCGCAGCCATCCTCCGGGTTAAGGGTAAGTCGGAGATCTCCACTCGACGGGGTGGGTGGCGCCAGGT
>RFNE01000088.1 GCA_009927375.1 Actinomycetota bacterium
CTCAAGCATCCGACGTGGTCGATGGGTCCGAAGATCACCGTCGATTCCTCGACGCTCATGAACAAGGGGCTCGAAGTCATCGAGGCACACGAGTTGTTCGGGTTCTCCTACGACGCAATCGACGTCGTCGTGCACCCGCAGTCGATCGTGCACTCGATGGTCGAGTTCACCGATGCGGCGGTGATCGCACAGTTGTCCATGCCCGACATGCGGCTCCCGATCGCCTATGCGCTCGGCTATCCCGAGCGCGGAGGAGTGCCCTACGGGCGCATCGATTGGACGAGTTTGTCCCGACTGGATTTCCAGTCCCCGGACAGGGAGACTTTCCGTTGCCTCGACTTGGCCTATCAGGCGGGGCGCATCGGTGGAACCGCCCCCGCGTGGCTGAGCGCAGCCAACGAGGTCGCCGTCGAGGCGTTCCTGGCTGGCGCCACGTCGTGGTGGTCGATCGCCGACATCATCGAGGAAACCTTGCAACACCATGACGCTCAGATACCCACCACGGTGGACGACATCTTGCAGGCAGACGAAACGGCTCGACGCGTGGCGCGCGAGGTGCTCGCAGCGTGAGTGACGCATACCGGCGCCTGCGCGACAACATCGTCGCAGGCGGAGACACCGCCGACGCTTCGCAAGACGAGCAGAATCGCTTCACCTCGATTTCCGTCGGCGTCGTCATCCTCGGACTCCTCATTTGGCTCGGGGTGTCGAACCCGTGGAGCCTCGTGTTCGTCGTCGGACTGATCGCATCGGTGTTCCTGCACGAAGTCGGACACTTCGTCACCGCACGTCGCACGGGAATGAAGGTGACGCAGTTCTTCATGGGGATGGGCCCACGCATCTGGAGCACGCACCGCGACGGCGTCGAGTACGGGGTGCGGGCACTGCCGATTGGTGCATACGTGCGGATCGTCGGAATGAACAACATGGACGAGTGCGATCCCGCAGACGAACCCGTCGCGTATCGCTCGAAGTCCTACCCACGGAAATTCCTCGTCATCAGTGCCGGCTCGCTCATGCACATGGTCATCGCCTTCGTGCTCT
>RFNE01000353.1 GCA_009927375.1 Actinomycetota bacterium
GCCGCGCCGGTGCCCCACACGCTCACCTTGTCGTCGCCACGTTCCTTGGCCTCGACACACTTCTTGATGAGTGCGGGAATCACGTGGCTCACTGATTCGTGGAACTTGTCGCCAGGTCCGTACAGGTTGGTCGGAATCACGAACGCGAACTGTTGGCCGTACTGCGCCTCGTTGACTTGTGCGTGCACGAGCATTGCCTTCTTCGCGATGCCGTACGGTGCGTTCGTCTCCTCGGGGTAGCCGTCCCAGATCGACTCCTCACGGAACGGAACCGGCGTGAACTTCGGGTAGCTGCACACGGTGCCGAGGATGACGGTCTTTTCGACTCCGCACGTGCGCGCGGCCTCGATGGTGTGCAGACCCATCACCATATTGTCGAGATACAGCTGGGCTGGGGCGACCATGTTGTAGCCGATTCCGCCGACGCGAGCAGCGAGGTGGATGACATGGCTCGGTCGATGGGTGCGAAACAACTCTTCCGCAACTCCTGCGATCGTGAGATCTGCTTGCGTCGATCTTCGGCGCGACGACGTTTGCGCCGAATCCTCGCAGGCGCGCAACGACCTTGGATCCGAGGAATCCGTTGCCACCGGTGACGACGACGGTGCGATTCGCCCAATAGGCAGGCGCTGACTGCGATGTCACGACTTGAACGATATCCCGTTTGGCACAATGGAAGGGATGCGCGTCGCCTACACGCTTGAGCAGTGCTGGCATCGCGTGCCGGGAGGGACGGCTGTCGCCGCACTCGAGGTCGCTCGCGCGATGCCCGAGGTGCGTCCCGACGTCACCTTGCTCGGTGTTTCAGGAACGCACCACGAGGATCCGTCGATCACCTTTGACGTCTCGATGGACGTCGCAGGATTATCTCTGCGCTCGCCGTGGCTGTACGAGGCGTCCCTGCGCTTCAATCGGCCGCGGGTGGAGAAAGTGTGGCCGGATGCGGACCTCGTTCACTGCACCACCCTGATTCCGCTGGCGACGAAGCGACCGATGGTGGCGACCGTGCACGACGTCGCGTTCATGCACTATCCGGAGTTCTTCACTCCTCGGGGCAACCGCGTGTTTCGCCGCAGCATCGCCGCCCTGAAGGCACGAGCTCCAAGGTCTTGTGCTCGTCGACGGCAACCGTCAACGATCTGCGCGACCTCGGCTTCAGCGAAGAGCGGCTGCGTTACGTTCCACTCGGCGTGCGACAGACGCACGTCACGGACGATGATCGTGCGCGCGTGCGCGAGAAGTTGTCTCTTCCGCAGGAGTACTTGCTGTTCGTCGGCACGCTCGAGCCGCGCAAGAATCTCGAGCGGCTAGTTGCAGCGCTTGCGATGGATTCGACGCTTCCGCCCCTGGTCGTCGCGGGACTGGATGGTTGGGGTGAGATGGGGAACGTCTCGGGAAGCGATGTTCACTTCGTCGGTTACGTCGATGAATGGAACCTGCCGGCGTTGTACGACCAAGCAAGTGCGTTGTGTTACCCGTCCTTGTGGGAGGGGTTCGGCTTGCCGATCCTGGAGGCGATGTCGCACGGCACGCCAGTCGTGACGAGTAGGGGAACATCGACGGAAGAGGTCGCCGGCGGTGCTGCGGTCCTCGTTGATCCGACAAACGTGGACGACATCCTTCGCGGCGTGCGCGAGGCACTCAACTCACGGACCGAACTTACATCGCGTGGTCGTTCGCGCGCGGCAGGGCGACGTGGTCGAACACGGCACGCGCAACTGCTGCGGTGTATGACGAGGTGCTCGCATGACGTTGACCGTCGGCGTGAACATGCTGTGGTGCGTACCCGGCGAGGTTGGCGGGAGCGAGGAGTACTTCGTGCGCCAACTGCTCGGACTCGCGGAACTCTCCGGTCGTTGTGACGTCACGGCGTTCGTCCCGCGTGGATTCGTCGCCGCACATCCCGACGTCGCGCGCGCGGTGAAGGTCGTCGAGTCGGACTCGGACTGTCGTAGTCGGCTGCGCCGAATCGTCGTGGAGAATACCTGGCTCGCCAAGAGAACCAAGGATTTCGATCTCGTTCATCACGGCGGGGGAACGATGCCGACAAGGTCGGTATCCCCGAGTGTCGTCACCATCCACGACCTGCAATACCTCACGTATCCCGAATACTTCACCACCACGAAGCGCGCGTATCTCGGTCGTCGAGTGCCGAACGCTGCGCGACGCGCCACGGTGATCACCGTGCCGAGTGCACACGTGAAGTCGAGCGTCGTGGCCTCGTTCGGAGTCGACCCCGAACGCATCGTCGTCGTGCGTCATGGCATCGAGCAAACGTTGGGTACGAGTCCAACGCCCGAGGCCGAGCTGCGTCAACGCTTTGGAATTCGTACGTCGCGAGTGCTCGTCTATCCAGCGATCACCCATCCACACAAGAATCACGAGTTCCTGCTCACGTTGCTCGCCGGACCATGGAGCGATCCTGAGATTTCAGTGGTCTTTGCTGGCGGAACGGGACTCGCCGACGAACGGGTCACTCGCAGGATCGCGGAGTTGGGACTCAGCGAGCGCGTCATTCGCACGGGTCGGGTTCGTCCCGCTGACCGTGACGGTTTGATTGCGATGGCTGAGGCTGTGGTCTTCCCGAGTCAGTTCGAGGGATTCGGGGCGCCGGTGCTCGAGGCGATGGCGATCGGCACTCCGGTCGTGGCGAGCGATTCAACCGCGCTCCCGGAGGTGATCGGTGAAGCTGGCATCGTGTTGCCACTCGTCGAGGGCGAGTGGGCGAGTGCGCTCGATGTCGTGCGCGCGCGACGCGCGGAA
>RFNE01000017.1 GCA_009927375.1 Actinomycetota bacterium
ACCATCGGAACATGTGCGATCGGCAGCAACGGCTTCGGCGTGGTGTACGTGATCGGTCTCAGTCGCGTGCCGAACCCTCCGACGAGCACGACCGCGTGCATCGTGGGCTACTCCGCGGGTTGTGCTTGCGGGAGGAGTGCCATCGCGTCGATCGGCATCGGCACTTCGGTGCCGTCCGCAACGAAGGCCAGAACGATCGACATGCGATCGCTCGCGAGTTTCACACCATCGAATGCGGCGATCGACTTCTGCGAGTTCGATGCATCGGCACCGTCGTTCCACGCGAGCACCTGGATCGTGGCATCAGCATCGCCACACTTCGTGTCTGCTTCGCTCAACGTCTCGCCGCCCGAAATCGAAGCTGGCAACACGATCTCGTCATCAGTGACCTTGATGCCATAGAGATCGAGGATCGCACCGAGCTTCGCGTTGCGCTGACCGGCGAGGACTTGCGGCATCCAGCCGAGGACACCATTGTTGAGGACGCCGATCGGCGCATCAGTGGTCACCGAAGCGAACGGATCCGCTGGATCGATCGCGCCGATGTCGACACCGAGCGTTCCGAGATCAAGGAACGCATCACACTTGTAGACGCCGAATGCGGTCGAGTACTTCTGCTCTGCCGCCTTGGCAGCATCCACCGTTGGCTGGCTCTGCCGCGCGTACGCGATGAGCACCGCGCCGAGAAGGCACACGACGAGGATGACGGTCGGGAAGACCGAGCCGCCCTGGAAGCGGACCTTCTTGCCCTTGCCGCGCTCTGCGAGGCGGGCGATTTTCTGTGCGGAAGATGAGCGTGCCACGAGTGCTACAGGCTACCTGTCTGCGGCGAACAAACCCTCGTATGCAACGGCCACGGCTCGCGGTGACGCATGCCGCTCCACCCATTCGCGACCGTTCTTCCCAAGGGATTCTCGCACCGTAGGCGCATCGACGAGTTTGGTGATCGCAGCACGGAGTGCGTCGGCGTCATCGGGCGCGACGCTGACACCCGCGCCGGATCGTTCGAGAAGTCGTGGAATTTCGGTGTCGGGGTCTATCGCTGCGATCACCGGTCTCGAGGAAGCCATGATCGAATACGTCTTGGATGGCACGCTCACCCTCGCAAGCCCCGACCGCAATGGCACGAGGTGGATGTCACCGGTCGCAAGCACTTCCGACAGGCGCTCGATCGGCTGGTAATCGGCGAACTTCACGTTCGCCAGTCCTCGCGCGGATGATTCCAACGACTTCCGCGCAGAACCGTCGCCATTGATGACGAACACCACCGACGGCATCGCTCGCGCCACCTCGACGACCATGTCGAGCGACTGGGAATAACCGACGTTCCCGGCATACATGACGACGACTTGATCACCAATCCCAAGCTCGGTTCGATACGCGGTGTTGCGCGAACACGGAGTAATCACTTCGGTGTCGACGAAGTTTGGAATCACTCGCACGCGATCGCGCCGAGACTTCGAGACCTTGGCGCGGACGTTGTCGGCAAGGTCGTCGGACAACACGATGACGGAATCACTTGCTCGGTAGCTCCACTTTTCGAGTTGCGAGGCCAGCGAAATGATCAACGGATGTCGAATCGCCCCGGTCGTGATCGCCGCATCGGGAAAGACGTCTTGGATGTTAAAATCAATCGGCCGCCGCGCACTGCGGTAATCAGGCGACCCGTCAGTCCGAGCGTGAGCGGTGGCGACATCGCGATCACGCCGTCGAGTCGCGAAGGAAACCACCAGCGAAGAGCCCCCGCCATGCAACCAGTGCACTGAACGCAACAAATCCGAGCGCACGTCGCAAGAGATTCGACTTCGACTTACCAGGAAACGGATGAACGCGGGTGATCGAACCCCACGATGTCGTCTCCGTGCGCCAGAGCTTCGAACCCCAGCCGTCCTCGATTGCATGCTCGCGATACCACGGGAGCGCGGTGATCACGTGCAACTGATGACCACGGTCTGCAAGTTCGGTCACGATCCGTGTCATCACCGTGCCAGTCGGCGCAATGTCGGGCGCGAAGTGTGGACAGACGACGACGAGCTTCATTTGCCCACCGCTAACTCATAGGCACGTATGAGATCCTCGGCGGACGCACGTGCAGTGAACTGTGCCGCGCGAGTCTTTCCTGCTGCAATCAA
>RFNE01000120.1 GCA_009927375.1 Actinomycetota bacterium
AGCGCTACGAGATCGAGTGCCCGACCGACCCGTTCGCGAACGGATTCCTCGCTTGGCTTCGGCGACTCAAAGCGCAATCCAAAGGCCACGTTGTCGAAGACGTTGAGGTGCGGGAAGAGTGCGTAGTTCTGGAACACCGTGTTGAGCGGACGTTCCTCTGGTTGGTCGTTCGTAACGTCACGTCCGTCGATCAAGATTCGACCCGAGTCGGGCATCTCGAACCCGCCGATCATGCGCAGCGTGGTGGTCTTGCCGCAGCCCGAAGGTCCGAGGAGGAAAGAACTCTCCTGGTCGGATGTCGAGGTTGACGTCGTTGACGACGAGGCGCTCACCAAAGAGCTTGTTCAACCCTTCGAGCCGAACGCCCCCCTGTGTTCCCCCTGCTGCATGACGCCGCGCGCCGAGTCGTTAGCTCAGGCGCTCCACGATCATGGCCATGCCCTGACCACCGCCGACACACATCGACTCCATGCCGATCGTCTTGCCGGTGTGCTGCAGACCGTTGAGCAACGTCGTCATGATGCGCGCGCCAGTCATTCCGAACGGGTGACCGAGCGCGATCGCGCCGCCGTGCACGTTCAACTTGTCGTAGTCGATGCCGAGGTGCTTTGCCGACGGGATCACCTGTGCGGCGAATGCCTCGTTGATCTCGACGAGGTCGATGTCGTTGATCGTCATGCCTGCGCGCTTCATCGCCTGACGGCACGCCTCGATCGGACCGAGACCCATGATCTCTGGGTTGAGACCCGAGACACCGGAGGACACGATGCGTGCGAGTGGCGTGATGCCGAGCTGCTTGGCCTTGGTGTCGCTCATCACCATCACGGCGGCTGCGCCGTCGTTCAGCGGGCACGCGTTACCGGCAGTGATCTGTCCGTCGGGACGAAACGCTGGCTTGAGGCCAGCGAGTGCCTCGACCGTCGTCCCGTCGCGCGGGCCGTCGTCCTTCGACACGACCGTGCCATTGGGCAAGGTGAGCGGAGTGATCTCGCGCTCGAAGAAACCATTCTTCTGGTTGGCGACTGCGCGCTGCTGTGAACGAGCGCCCCACTCGTCCATCTCTTGGCGGGTCACGCCCTCGATTTCACGAACGTTCTCCGCCGTCTGACCCATCGCGATGTAGTAGTCGGGCAAGCCCTGCGGTGCGGTCCAGGTCGGCTGGCCACCACCGGCGCGCAACTTCGTGCGCTCACCCGGAGTCTTGAACACCGGGTTCGGCGCGGTGTCGCTCGCGCCACTCATATAGCGACTCACGGTCTCGACGCCTGCGGCGATGAAGCAGTCACCTTCGCCCGCCTTGATGGCGTGTGCGGCCATGCGGATGGTCTGCAAGCTGGACGAGCAGTAACGGTTCACGGTCACGCCCGGCACGTCGTCGAGACCCGCGAGGATCGCCGCGACGCGCGCGATGTTGAAGCCACCTTCGCCGGCTGGCTGACCGATGCCGAGCATGAGGTCCTCGACGTCATTCGCCTTGACCTGCGGAACCTTGGCCATCAAAGCCTTCAGGATCTGTGCCGTCATGTCGTCCGGGCGCATCTCCACGAGGGAGCCCTTGTTGGCACGGCCGATCGGGCTGCGTGCGGTTGCGACGATCACTGCTTCGGTCATTGAACTCTCCGTTCGATCTCGGGCGATTGCACAGAGAACGGTACCATTTGCCCATGCAGCCCTCCCCAGTGGACCTGGACTCCATCAACATCTCCGATCCCGAGTTCTGGAAGGCCTCCCGCGAGGTTCGCGAGTCCACCTTCGCGACCCTGCGCCGCGAGGCACCGATCAAGTTCTTCCCCGAGATCCCCCTCCAGAACTTCCCCGTCGGCCCCGGTTATTGGGCCCTCACCAAGCACGACGACATCTGGCACGTGAGCCGCAATCCCGACCTGTTCTGCTCGGGCCGCGGAACCAACATCCCCGATCTCACCGTCGAGCTGAACGAGTTCTTCGGCTCGATGATCTCGATGGACGACCCGAAGCACGTCCGCCTGCGCACCATCGTCTCCAAGGGATTCACGCCGAAAGAAATTGGACGCGTCGAGGAATACGTTCGAAACAAGGCCCGCACCATCGTGGATCGCGTCATCGAGGAATACTCAGGAAAGGAATTCGACTTCGTCGACGCGATCGCCGCGCCATTCCCGCTGCAGATCATCTGCGAGATGATGGGCATCCCGAGCACCGACGATCGCCAAATCCTCGAATGGACCAATGTCATCCTCGGCGCGGGCGACCCCGACTTCGGCGGCACGCTCGAGAATTTGATGCGCGTCGCGCTCGAGATCTACGCGTATGCCCAGGCACTCGGCGAAGACCGACTGAAGAACCCACAAGATGACCTCACCAGCATCATGATGCACGCAACCGTGGATGGCGAACGGATGAGCCCACAGGAATTCGGTAGCTTCTTCATCCTCCTCGTCGTGGCCGGAAACGAGACCACGCGCAATGCAATCAGCCACGGCATGATGCAGCTCACGAAGAACCCCGACCAGCGCCGCGCGTGGTTCGACAACTTCGAGGCCGGCACCAAGAACGCCGTCGAAGAGATCGTTCGCTACGCCTCCCCGGTCATCCACTTCCGTCGCACGGCGACGCGAGACACCGAATCCGTGGACAGAAGATCGCGGCGGGAGAAAAAGTCGTGATGTGGTACAACTCGGGAAATCGCGACGAAGAGATATTCGAAGATCCCTACCGCTTCGATGTCACGCGAGCACCACACCCTGCAC
>RFNE01000142.1 GCA_009927375.1 Actinomycetota bacterium
AGTTCCTTCTCGGTGAACTGGCGCGTCGTTGCGACGATCGCCTCTTGTTCCTCGGTCAATGCAAAGCGCATGTCGTCTCCTTGTCGTTACTTTCGTCGAATCTTCATCACGCGGCCGACGTCGTCGGGTCGCGGGGCGTGGCGGTGGACCTCGAAGATCGCGTCCAGAGCCTGCTGCACGTTGGGCAGGATCTCGCACGCCTTGCCGAGGTTCATGTCGACGTGGACGAGCATCTGCTCGGTCGTGGACAACCGAGTGCCGGTCGTGCCGTGATACATCGTGTGGTGCAGGTGGAGTCGCTTGTGGTCGACGTCGAGGATGAGTGTGTCCACCTTGAGTGGATCGCCGCCGTAACACTCGCGTTCGTAGACGATGTGGGTTTCGGCCGTATAGAAGGAGTGTCCTGCTGCGCGGTACGCGTCGTCATCGCCGATGTAAGTGAAGAGCGCATCGGATCCCCAGCCGAAGGCCGTGAGGTAGGCGGCCTCGGTCATGTGGTTGTTGTAGTCGACCCACTCGGGCTCCACGACGCACGTGTACAGCTCGAGTGGCGTGGCGATCGCGTCGCCAGGCTTCCAGACCCGTGCAGTGCCCATCGCTACTTGGCGGGTTTCTCGCCGACTCGTCGACCGATGCCGACGGGCTTTGGCAACTTCGCATGTGCCTCGCCGATCGGCTTCAAGAGGTCGAACATCTCCGTACCCATCGGTGAACTCTTGCCCGACTTCGCGTCCACGTGGAGGAAGAGGTGTTCGCCGGTTGCGGCAACCACACCGTCTTCACGAACGATCTCGGTCCACAGGTGGATGCGCTTTTCGTCGAACGAGGCAACCGTGACCATCACCTTCACCTTGTCGCCCTGGTGTGTCTGGTCGAGGAAGCGGATGTGGCTCTCCACGGTGTAGAACGTGCGGCCCGAGGCGAGGTATGCGTCCGTGAAGCCGATCGAGCGGAAGAAGCAATCGCTTGCCTCGCTCGACAGTTGCGAGTAACGGCTGTCATTAGTGTGCCCGTTGTAGTCGGTCCAGTCCGCGGGAATCACTCGCTCCATCGCCATCACCGGTCCATCGGGGGTGAGCGTCGGTGTCGCTCCGCGACCAAAGAGCGCCTTTTCAAAGTTCGCAAGCGTCTTTCCCGCGGCGTAGTTGTGTCCACGCAGTCCTTGCATCACCGAGACGAGGCAGTCGTCGCGAAGCGCCTCGAGTTCGCGAATCGTGGCGGTTCCGGCTTGTGCATCTGATTGCGCGCAGATCGTGTCGAGCAACTCGTCGGTCAGTTCCGGCACGTTCATGAACTTCGTCCATGGCCACTTGAGTGCGGGTCCGAATTGGGCCATGAAGTGGCGCATGCCGGGCTCTCCGCCCGCGATGCGATAGATGAGGAACGTTCCCATGAACGACCAGCGAAGTCCTGGTCCGAAGCGCATGGCGTCGTCGATTTCTTCTGCCGTTGCCACGCCGTCGTTGACGAGCCACAGCGCCTCGCGCCACAGTGCCTCCATCAAGCGGTCGGCGATGAAGCCGTCGATCTCCTTGCTCAACATGAGCGGCTGCATCCCGATGTAGGTGTAGACCTCGCGCGCGCGGTCCTTCGTGGCCTGCGAGGTCCGTTCGCCACCACAGATCTCGACGAGCGGCATCAGATACACGGGGTTGAACGGATGGCCGACGACGAAGCGTTCCGGGTTGACCATGTCGCGCTGGATCTCGGTGGGGAGGAGTCCCGAGGTGGACGAGCCGAACACGGTGTCGGGTGCTGCCGCCTTGCTCGCCTGGGCGAGCACCTTCTGCTTCAGTTCCAAGCGCTCGGGCAAACTCTCTTGCACGAAGTCACACCGGTGACGGCATCCTCGACGGTCTTGGCGAAGGTGATCGTGCCTTCCTTGGGGAGCGGTGCGAGCGTCAACTTCGAATACGCGCGGCGCGCGTTCGTCATGATCTCGCCCATCTTGCGTGGAGCTTCGGGGTCGACGTCGTACAACTTCACGTCGATGCCCGACAGCGCGAAGCGCGCGGCCCAACCGCCGCCGATGACGCCGCCGCCGAGGAGGCCAACTATGCGCAGTGGTGCGTTCGTCGTCATCTCAGGAATGCTTCGTGAGCTTGAGCTTGGCGCGCACGTCTGCTGGACCCATGACCGAGACGTTCATGTTCTCGAGGATCTTGCGGGCTCGATCCACGAGCTGGCCGTTGGTGGCGAGCTGGCCGCGGTCGAGATACAGGTTGTCCTCGAGACCGACGCGCACGTTGCCACCTGCGAGCACCGCTTGAGCGACGAAGGGGAGTTGCATGCGGCTGATCGAGAATGCGGAGAACACGCAGTCGTTCGGCAATTGATTGACGAGTGCCATGAAGGTGTTCGGATCGTCTGGTGCGCCGTAGGCGATGCCCATGCACAACTGGATCATGATCGGATCATCCAGCAGTCCTTCCTTGATGAGGTCCTTGACCATCACCAAGTGACCGGTGTCGAACACTTCGAGCTCCGGTCGCACGCCGAGTTGCTGGACGACCTTGGCCATCTTGCGCAACACGCTCGGGGTGTTCGTCATGATGTAGTCACCGCCAGAGGCGAAGTTCATCGTTCCGCAGTCGAG
>RFNE01000016.1 GCA_009927375.1 Actinomycetota bacterium
GGCGGCGGCGGACTCAACTCCTTCGACACCACCCTCGTCGATCGCGAGTTCGGCGCGACGTCGTATGCCCTCCACTACATCGTCGCCCGCCCATCGAACATCCTTCGCGCATGCAAGGGCGACCAGATCACCGAGTACCTGATCCCGACCATCACCGGCGAACGCGTGGATTGTCTCGCGATGTCCGAACCCGATGCCGGCTCCGACGTGCGCGGCATGAAGTGCACCGCGGTCAAGGACGGCTCCGACTGGGTGATCAACGGCACCAAGCACTTCATCTCGCACGCCGACCTCGCCGACTACGTGATCCTCTTCGCCGCCACGGCCGAAGAGCAGACCTCGAAGGGACCGAAGAAGAAGATCACCGGCTTCCTCGTCGACTTCGACACCCCAGGCTGCGAGAAGGTCGCGGGATACAACTGCGTGTCGAACTCGGGCTATCACAACCTGATCATCAACTTCGACAACTGCCGCGTGCCGGAGAGCAAGGTGCTCGGCGAAGTGCACGGTGGCTTCGACGTCGCCAACGAATGGCTCGGCTCGACTCGCTTGCAGGTCGCGGCTGTGTGCGTCGGACGCGCGCGTCGCGCTCTCAACCTGTCGATCGAGTGGGCGGCCACCCGCGAGCAGTTCGGCCAACAGATCGGCAAGTTCCAGGGCGTGTCGTTCAAGCTCGCCGACATGCAGACCCGGCTCGACGCGGCAGAACTCCTGACGCTCCGCGCCGCATGGAACGACGCCAACGGCAACTTCGACGACTCCGAGATGGCGATGGCCAAGGTGTTCGCGAGCGAGATGTGCCAGTACGTCACCGACGAGGCGATCCAGATCTTCGGCGGCATGGGACTGATGGACGAGCTCCCACTCGAGCGCATGTGGCGCGACACCCGCGTCGATCGCATCTGGGACGGCACGAGCGAGATCCAGCGCCACATCATCTCCCGCCAACTGCTGCGCAAGTACGGCGGCTAGCCATGGCCGGCCTCGCACGACTCCTCAATCCGCGATCCGTCGCGGTGATCGGCGGCGCACCTGCTGCCGCTGTCGTGCGTCAGTGCCAGAAGCTCGGCTACACGGGTGAGATCTGGCCCGTGCATCCGAAGAAGGCCGACATGCACGGAGTCGTGTGCTTCCCCACGATCGCCGACCTCCCCGGTGTTCCCGACGCAGCCTTCGTCGCGGTCAACCGACACCTGACGATCGATGCCGTCGCACAGCTTCGCGCAGGCGCAGGGGCGCAGTGTGTTACGCGTCGGGATTCGCCGAGTCCGGTGACGTCGACCTGCAGGAACAGCTCCTCGTCTCCGCCGGCGACATGGCACTCCTCGGACCGAACTGCTACGGCTACGTGAACGCCCTCGATGGGGTCGCTCTCTGGCCGGACGAGCACGGCTGCTCCCGCGTCGATCGCGGCGTCGGCGTGATCTCCCAGAGCGGCAACGTCGGCCTCAACCTCACGCTCCAGCAGCGCGGACTGAAGATGGCCTACATGGTCACCGTCGGCAACCAAGCAGGCGGTGGCGTCGAGGACGTCTTGGAGGCCTTCGTCGCAGACGACCGTGTGACGGCAATCGGCATGTTCATCGAGGCAATCCGTGAACCGCAACGATTCGCCACGATC
>RFNE01000357.1 GCA_009927375.1 Actinomycetota bacterium
GACGTTCGCACGAGGATCATCGCGAGGAACCCGAGCACGAAGACGGGAACGATGGTCGGAGATTTCGCTCCCTGGCGCGAAGTGAGGCCCTCGCGAGGCGTGCGCAGCCAGAGACTCACGATCGCCACGAGCGGTGCGAGGAGTACGACCCGAGACAGTTTGACCACGGTGGCTGCGTGGACCGCGGCATCTCCACCGGTCGAGGACGTAGCGATTACTTGGGCGACGTCGTGCACGCTCGCTCCAACCCACGCACCGAACATCTCTGGGGCCTCGAGTCCAGCAAGAGTGCGCAATGAGGGGAGCAGGATGATCGCAAGGCTTCCGCACAGCGTGACGAGGGCAATGGCGTAGGTGACCTCTTCCTCGTCGGCCTCGGCGACGCCCTCCATGGCGGCCACCGCGGAGGCTCCGCAGATGGAAAATCCCGTTGCGATGAGCAGTGAAAGTGGTCGGGAGACCCCGAGACGTGGACCGAGCCACATCGTGCCGAGGAAGGTCGTGGTGACGACGGCGATGACGACGAGCAGTTCTGCACCGCCCAATTCGATGACCTGGGAGACGGCGAGCTGTGATCCGAGGAGCACGATGCCGAATCGCAGCACGCGCTTGGCGGTGAATTTGATGCCGGGTGTGCACACGGCGGGGACGGCGCCGAGGTTGCCGAGCACGACGCCGATGACGAGTGATGCAACGAGCGGCGACACGGTGTCGAAACGATGATGCACTTGGAAGCCGACGAAGGTGACGAGGAGTGCGAGTGCGAAACCAGGCAGGATCGTCAGCGACCGACTGGGCACGTTCACCGTTCAATTGTAGAATGAGCCCATGTCGTCGACGGGTTCAACGCGCAGGGGACTGCTGAATGCGCCCGGCGAGTGGCGCACCGTGTGTTGATCCTCGCGGTGTACGGCGGAACGATTGCCACCGTGCTCAATCATGACCGCCTCGGAGGCGTACTCACCGTGTTGCTGCTTGCGTGGTTTGGCGCGTGGCACCTGTCGATGCAGCACGAGATGCTCCACGGGCACCCGTTCCGCGCGCAGTGGCTGAACAACGCAATTGCCTCCATTCCCGTCACCCTGTGGATTCCGTTCCTGTGCTTCAAGCGAGACCACCTCGAACACCACGAGGCTGACCTCACGAACCCGGAGCTCGACAACGAGAGTTACTACGTCTCCCAGGAGACATGGGATCGGGCGGGTCGACTGCGCCGAGCCGCCTACTGGGCCAATCGCACGATGCTCTTTCGCATGTTCGTGTGGATCCTCGTCAGCACCACGACCTACGTGGCGATGGTGGTGCGTGAGGCGATTGCGGGAAAGAACTCACGTCGACTTGCCCTCGCCGTCCATGCGATTGGTCTCGTCCTCGTCGTGTGGTTCGTGCGTAACGTCGCCGAGATGCCGTTCTGGCAATTCGCGCTCGGCACCACGTACGGCGGCCGCGTGCTGAATGCGATGCGGCCGTTCCCCGAACACAA
>RFNE01000047.1 GCA_009927375.1 Actinomycetota bacterium
GTCGGGCTTGTCGATCTTGTTGATCGCCACCACGATCGGCACTTCTGCCGCACGCGCGTGGCTGATCGCCTCGATGGTCTGCGGCATGACGCCGTCGTCTGCGGCGACCATCAACACGACGATGTCGGTGACCTGCGCACCGCGGGCGCGCATCTTGGTGAATGCCGCGTGACCAGGGGTGTCGATGAAGGTGATCATCTTGCCGTTCTTCTCGACTTGGTACGCACCGATGTGCTGGGTGATGCCACCCGCTTCACCGGCGACGACGTTGGCCTCGCGAATTCGGTCGAGCAACGTCGTCTTACCGTGGTCGACGTGACCCATCACGGTGATGACCGGGGGTCGCGGCTGCTGCATCGTCGGATCGTCGTCGTCGGAGTCGTCGAAGAGCGCCTGCAGTTCCATCTCTTCCTGTTGACCCGGATCGACGAGCAGGATCTCCGCGCCGATCTCGAGGGCGAACAGTTCCATCTGCTCATCCGCGAGCGTCATGGTCGCGGTGACCATTTCGCCGTGCTCGAGGAGGAAGCGCACGACGTCCGCAGACGTGCGGTTCAGCTTCGGTGCGAACTCTTGTGCGGACGAGCCACGCTCGACGATGACGATTCCCTCGGGAACCGGAGCGTTGCTTGCGGTGTATGCCGTCGGCGTCTGCGGCAACATCTCGTCGAAGTCCTGGCGACGACGCGCGCGCGACTTCTTCTTCGGTGCACGACGTTGGCCGTTGCCGCGACCGCCGGGACCACCTGGACCGCCACGACCCGGAGGACCTCCTGGACCACCGCGACCTGGACCGCCTGGTCCACCAAATCCACGGCCTGCTCCTGGGCCACCGGGGCGTTGCCCCATGCCGGGACGACCCGCACCTGGACCACCGGGGCGACCCGCACCTGGGCTCGTCGGACGCGATGGACCACCGGTGCCGACGGGACCGCGACCAAGCGCGCTCTGCGGAATGCGACCGGTGCGTGCACCGGTGCCAGCGGGACGCGGACCACCGGGGCCACGACCCATCGGCGGACGCGGAGCTTCACCGGGACGACGGAAGCCACCGGG
>RFNE01000167.1 GCA_009927375.1 Actinomycetota bacterium
TATCCGCCCGTTGCGAGATAGCGCTCGAGCGTGAACGAGTCGGCGTACTCGAATCGCGACGTCACGATCTTCGGGCGATTGCCTGCGACGAACCCTGGCGCGTGTGGATAGCTCGTCACAGCGCAGCCTTTCCGTCCAGCCATGCGGGACCACTCGTCACGTCGTCAGGATCCTGTGCACCGACGTGGCGGTCTGCAGGAATGTGCTGGCGAACCGTGGCGAGCGTGCCGTGCGCGGGAATCTCATCGCTCAACTTGCCTGCGCGCAAGTCGTCGATCAATTCATCGATCTGCTGCGGCGTCACGCGGAAGCGATAGCGGTAGTTCACCTGCAAACACGGGCCTCGGTGCAGGCGGCCTGACATTCGGCATGTGCGAGGGTGAACATTCCATCACTCGTCGTTGCTCCGGCTTTGATCCCGAGCTTTTCCTCCGCACGGTGCATCAGGTCGTGAGCACCCATGAGAGCGCACGACAGCGTGCCGCAGATGTTGACGAGGTACTTGCCGACTGGCTCGAAGCGGAACATCTCGTAGAAGGTGGCGGTGCCGTACACCTCTGCGGAGGTGACGCCGACGAGTTCGCCGAGGTGCGCCATCGCCTCACGGGTGATGTAGCCGTTCTGCTCCTGGGAGAGATGGAGCAACGGAATGAGCGCGGACTTCGGTCGCGGATAGCGCGCGATGATCTCCTTGGCGAGTGCGACGTTGGCGTCGTTCAGACGGCTCATCGGTCCACCTCACCGAGGACGGGGTCGATCGACGAGATCACCGCGACAGCATCGGCGACGAGGCCATTGCGCATCATGTGTGGGAGCGCCTGCACGTTGACGAACGATGGTGCGCGCACGTGCATGCGGTATGGCGTGGAGGATCCATCGCTTGCGATGTAGCAACCAATCTCGCCGCGCGGACTTTCGATCGCCACGTACACCTCACCCTCGGGCACCTTGAAGCCCTCGGTGAAGATCTTGAAGTGGTGGATCAACGCTTCCATCGATTCGTCGATGCGGGCGCGCGGCGGCGGAGTGACCTTCTTGTCCTGGATTCGGTAGTTACCGCTCGGCATCTTGTCGAGAATCTGACGCACAATTTTCATCGATTCACGGATCTCGTTCAGGCGGATGGCGTAACGGTCGAAGGCATCTCCGTAGCTTCCGACGATGACGTCGAAGTCCACCTCGTCGTACTTGAGATACGGCATGTCGCGACGAAGGTCCCACGCAACTCCCGTTGAGCGAAGGATCGGTCCACTCGCACCGAGTGCGATCGCCTCCTGCGGCGTGATCACGCCGACACCTTGCAGACGCTCGCGCCAGATCGGCTGACCGGTCATGAGCGTGTCGTACTCGGCGAGTCGGTCGGGCAACATGTCGAGAATCTCGAGCACGTCGTCGCGCCAACCCGCGGGCAGGTCGGCTGCGAGTCCACCAGGACGAATGAAGTTGTGGTTCATGCGCAAGCCGGTGACCTTTTGGAAGAACCGCAAGACCTCTTCGCGCTCGCGCCAGCCGTACAGCATCATCGACACCGCACCGATGTCCATGCCGTTCGTGGCCATGAACATGAGGTGACTGCTCATGCGGGTGAGTTCCGACAGCAGCATGCGCATCCACACCGCGCGCTCGGGGATGTCGCCATCGATCCCGAGCAACTTTTCCGTCGCCATCGAGAACACGAGCTCGTTGTTCAGTGGCGAGAGGTAGTCCATGCGCGTGACGTTCGTGCCACCCTGCATGTACGTGAGTGACTCGCCCGTCTTTTCCATGCCCGTGTGCAGGTAGCCGATGATCGGCTTGCACCGCAGCACTTGTTCGCCCTTCAACTCGAGCATCAGTCGCAACACGCCGTGCGTGCTCGGGTGCTGAGGACCCATGTTGATGATCATCGTCTGGTCTTCGCCCGGGTCGGACTCGACGTCGGCGAGCAATGCCGCGTCGGCCTCACTCATGCGCAACACCGCACCAACCTCGCGCAGCACTTCTTTTGCCGTCAGTTCACTGCGCGGACGAAGCTCCTGTGCTCCTTCGCTCGTGCCGGCAGCAGCAAACGTGGTGTCGTCGACGGCCGTCACGACGCGGCTCCCTTGAACTGCACGGGAATCCGACCTTGCGCATAGTCCTTGCGCAACGGATGACCTTCCCAGTCCTCCGGCATCAAGATGCGCGTGAGGTCGGGATGCCCGGTGAACGAGATGCCGAACATGTCGAACACCTCGCGCTCCATCGCCTCGCTCCCCGGGTACAAGTCGAACAGCGACTCGAGTGTTGGCTCGGACTCAGCGATCTGGACACGCACCCGCAAACGCGCACGCTTGGACATCGACAACAGGTTGACGACCACTTCGAAGCGCTCTGCAACGACGCCCTCGGGGACGGTCCGGTTGGGGCGTTCAGATAGTCGACTGCGGTGAGGTCGCAGCACATGTCGAAGCCGTCATCCACGAGTTTCTTCATCGTGGCGACGTAATGGGACTTGTCGACGAACAGCACCTGCTGTCCGAACGAAGTCAGGAGTATCCCCCCGTGAAGTTCCGTGGTCTCCGACATCGGTCCTACTGACGACCCAACACGACTGGGGTGGTCACCCCAGCGGGGATTTCCTGGATGTGCAAGTTCGCACCTGCGCCATTGGAGGCACGACGGCGCATGATCTC
>RFNE01000015.1 GCA_009927375.1 Actinomycetota bacterium
AATACGACGTTCAACACCAGGAGTTGTGCGAAGAGCGCAAGGCTCTTACCGAGATACACGCCGCGCATGTCGAGACCTGCGACCCTCATCGCATCGAGTGCACCGTCCTCGGTATCGACGAGGAACGATCGGGAGATCACGACGAACATCGACAGCACCGTCGCCATCCACGCAAGCCCACTCGCCGCCGCTGCAGAAGATCGTCTCCGTCGAGCGCGAAGGCGAACATCACCATCACGAGTGCGGCGAACGGCAACACCTGATTGACGAGCACTCGCCCGCGCCACTCCACCGTCACGTCCTTGCGCGCAATCATCCGCGCGACGCGTGACGTTCCGATCCCGCTCACGAACCCACCGTCCGTCCCGCGACCAAGGTGATCGTCGACTGTGCGATCGTGGCGACACGATCGGTGTCGTGAGAGGCGACGACGATCGTTGCGCCGGCGCGGGACGCCTCCACGAGGACAGCGTCGAGATCGGTTCGCGACTGCTCGTCGAGACCGGAGTGCGGCTCGTCCAGCAACCACAGTTCGGCGCGGCGCACGACGAGGGATGCAAGAGCGACTCTGCGTCGCTGTCCAGCCGACAATTTCGTGACGAGTGTCGAGGAGAGTTCTTGCGTGAGACGCATGCGATCGAGTGCATCAGCAACGTCACCTGCCGTCGCGCCGACGCACCGTGCCCAAAACTCGACGTTGTCACGTGCGGTGAGGTCGAGGAACAGACCGTTGCGATGCGAGAGCATGCCGATTCGTGAACGCACCGCATCGCGACGGTGGACGACGTCGACCCCGAGCACATTTGCGGTGCCGCGCTCGATGGGCATCAGCCCTGCAATCGTGCGCAACAGCGTGGACTTACCCGCTCCGTTCTCTCCGCGCACGAGCACGATGTGTCCAGTCTCGATACGAGCCGATGCGCCGGCGAGTGCCGGATACCCGTCGTAGGTGACGACGACGTCGGAGAAATCGACGACGTTCATGATCCGGTGAACTTCGGCTTGCGCTTCTCGGAAAATGCGGCCCTGCCCTCGGTCACGTCGTCACTGTCGAGTGCGCGTCGCCGTGCGGCAATCACCAATTCATCGACGTCCGGATCACCGGCGCTCGATTCGAGTGCGAGTTTGTGCCCGTACTGCGTGAGCGGTGCGAGCTCGGCGATCTCCGTCGCCCAGCTGATCGCTTCGTCGAGCGTCCCCAGTCGATGG
>RFNE01000014.1 GCA_009927375.1 Actinomycetota bacterium
GACGCGTCATACGTTGCTGCGGTCAGCAACATGTTGCGCGCGATCGGCCAGGAGAACTCGCGCACGAGGCGTTCGATGGTCCAGTGATTGACGACGAGTCCGAGTTTTGCCGCGGGAATCCCGACGACTGCCGTCGGTGCAGCCATCCGCACGTCGCAGGCCGCCATCAACTGCGCGCCGGCGCCAAGTGCATGGCCATTGACGTAGGCGACGGTGACGACGCTCGGATCGACGAACGATGTCAGCACTCCATGAAGCGCGTCTTGGAAGTCGTCTTCTTTGACTCCAGCAAGATCGGCGCCGGCGCTGAACGACGGCGCGACACCGGTGAGGAGGATCACGCGAATCGACTTCGCGCGCGCCTCATCGAACGCGTTTGCGAAGGCGTGCAGCATGTCGAGGTTCACTGCGTTCCGACGCGAAGGCCTCGTCATCGTGAGGATCATCACGTTCGAGCGCACTTCGACGCTCAACGGAGATTCGACGGATGCGCCCTCTACCATGGGATTTCAGGCTATGACCTCCACCCCTTCCCAGTCCGATCCGGTTCGTCATCGACGCGAGGTCATTGCCCGTTGGACGGCTCGCGCGAACCGCGCCGGCTATGGGGCGTTCGGGGTCTCGATCGCAGCGGTTGCGTACGGACTCATCGCCCACTTCTCTCCGCTCATCGGCCGAGTGGCAACTGGCGGCCTGATCGTCGGATCGATCTTGCTTGCCCCAGCGATCGTGCTCGGATACGCAATCAAAGCAGCCGAGAAAGAAGATCGCGCACGCGGAATGTGACCGGCTTCAGTCGAGTTTGACGAAGCCGCGATAGCCGGGCGTGAAGCCTGCCTGCACGAGCGCCGCGCACCGCATCGACGACGACGTCTTCGTCGTTGATTGACGACCCATTCACCTTGCGCACTTCGAGTCGCGACATGCGACCGTCCTTGGTCGCACTCTCGAGCGCCTCGATCCATCCCAAGCGCTCGAGGGCAGCGTCGAAGACCACGAGATGGTGGCTGCGGACGTCGAACCACACGAGCGGATCACCCGCTTCGATCACGACGAGCGCGCCGGCGCTGCGCGACGGACGACCGGTCGTAGTAGGCCACTCCATCGTCGAGCCATACGGTTGGCGGGATCGGTGGCAGACAACACGATGGGCTCGGGCACACGGTCGGGATGCAACTCGACATCCACCGTCTCGCGCTCCGCGCGGAGTCGATCGACGGCACCGGGTAGAGCGAACTGCGCCGCTCCGAGTCCCTCGACGAAGTAACCGCGACGAACGGTGCCGCGCTCCTCGAGCATCTTGAGC
>RFNE01000281.1 GCA_009927375.1 Actinomycetota bacterium
AACATCAGCACCCATGCTGTGGGCGACGAGTGCCGCGATGCGGTCGTTGTCACCGAAGCGAATCTCGTCGCTCGCGATTGCGTCGTTTTCGTTGATGATCGGCACGCACCCCAACTCGATGAGACGGGTCATCGTCTGACGGGCGTGCAGATACTGCGTGCGGTCGATGAAGTCATTCGGCACGAGCAAGACCTGCGCACCGACGAGTCCGTGTCGCGCGAGATGCGTGTTGTAGGCGTTCATGAGCTGGCTCTGACCGACGGCGGCGAGCGCCTGCAACGTGAGCGTGTCAGAGGGTCGCTCGGTCATGCCGAGTGCGGCAACACCACCTGCGACCGCACCGCTCGTCACGACGAGGACGTCGTGTCCGGCCGAGCGCAGTTGGGCGACCTGATCGCACAGGTTGGCGATGGCGTCCTGGCGGATCGCCCCCCGATCGTCGGTCACCGACGACGTTCCGATTTTTACGACGAGTCTCATGGTCAGGTCTCCGGAACGTAGTCGAAGCTGAAGGTCCCGATGTGCACGACACAGCCATCCGTTGCACCAGCGCGAGCGAGCAGACGAGGAATGCCGAGGTTCTTCAGGCGCTCATCGATGTAGTTGAGTGCATCCGGCGTCGTGACGTCACTGAGCGCGACCGCACGCTCCACGTCGCGACCGGACAGCCTGAACTCCGACTCGCCGACCTTGTCGATCGTCGTGCCCTCGGGAATCGGGCGAATGGTGATCGCCGACTGACGCGGCGGCTCCGCGGAACGCGCCTCACCAACGAGTACCGCGAGTCGACCGAGTGCCTTGCGCACACCAGCACCGGTGACCGCCGAGATCGCCTCACCGTTCCACGTCGAAATCGCCTCAGGCGTTGCCGCATCGGTCTTCGTGCCGAGCACGAGTCGCGGACGCTCGAGGAGGTCGGGGCGATACTGCCCGAGCTCGTGCAGCAACACCTTTTCTTGCTCGTGCGGATCCATGCCATCCATCGGCGCGAGGTCGATCAGCAGACACAGCACGCGAGCACGCTCGATGTGACGCAGGAACTGATGACCGAGCCCGCGACCTTCACTCGCACCCTCGATGATTCCAGGAATGTCGGCGATGACGAACTCTGTCGATTCATCCAGACGCACGACGCCGAGGTGCGGTTCGAGCGTGGTGAATGGATAGTTGGCGATCTTCGGCTTTGCGGCCGAGACGACACTGATGAACGTCGACTTGCCCGCGTTCGGGAAACCGACGAGTGCGACGTCGGCCATCAACTTCAATTCGAGCTTCAGCCAACGCTCCTTGCCGTGCTCGCCCTGTTCGGCGAACTTCGGCGCTCGTCGACGATTCGACAAGAAGCGGGCATTGCCGCGACCGCCCTGACCACCGCGAGCCGCCTGGAAGCGCGCACCGTGTCCCGCGAGATCCGCGAGCACCTCACCGGTGTACATGTCGCGCACGACGGTGCCCTCGGGAACCTTGACGATCAAGTCCTCTCCCCGACGCCCGTGCAGGTCCTTGCCCATTCCGTGCACGCCATCTCCTGCACGACGATGCGGATGGTCGCGGAACGCGAGCAACGATGCAACGTTGTGATCGGCTTCCAACCAGATCGAGCCACCGTCGCCGCCGTCACCACCATTTGGTCCGCCGAAGGCGACCGGTCCCTCTCGACGGAAACTCACGCAGCCAGCACCGCCATCGCCACCACGGACGTTCAACTGGGCTTCATCGACGAAGGCACTCATAGGGGGTTTCCATGCTACGGCTGACCCTTCCGTGAGATACGGGGTGCGTATCGTGGTCGTATGCCAGAGAGCCATTCAACGGAGCGCACCACGCAGTGGGCATCCACGATGAAGGGCTTCGATGGCACCGACCATCCGATCCGCTTCGCACACTCCGACTCGTGGGCCGGAACTGGAACGACCGACGTGCGGATGCGGGCCGAGCGCGAAGAGGCCGAGGCCGAAACCTTGGCCCCGCACGCCACGACTGCACTTGGCGCAGGAACTCGAGCGATCGAGGAAGAACCCGATGCCTATCGCACCTGCTTCGAACGCGACCGTGACCGCATCCTCCACGCCTCTGCATTCCGCCGTCTCGCCGGCAAGACCCAGGTCTTCGTCTTCCCCCAAGATCATCAGCGCACACGACTGACCCATGCACTCGAAGTGGCTCAAGTGGCGGCATCAGTCGCGCGCGCCCTCGGACTCAATGTCGCGCTCACGGAGGCGATCGCACTCGGACACGAC
>RFNE01000057.1 GCA_009927375.1 Actinomycetota bacterium
TACACGGCCGATCCCGGACATGACACGAATGCCACGTTCATCGACGAAGTTGGCGCAGACGATCCGCTCCTGTCGGTGCGTGCGGGCGAGTCGGGCACGAACCGCGGGAGTGGCGGCATGGCATCAAAGCTCTCTGCCGCTCGTATTGCCTCGTGGTCTGGTGTGCGTGCGGTGATTGCCGATGCTCGTCGTTCGAACGTGCTGGCAGATGCGGTCAATCGTGTGAAGGGGAGGAACACAGTTCTTGCCGCGCAATCGTGAACTGTCGGCGCGCAAGTTGTGGATTGCCTTCGCAGCGCACGTCGCTGGAACGGTGGTCGTCGATGACGGTGCGCGAACGGCGCTCACCAAGCGCAATACGTCGCTGCTGCACGCCGGTGTGATCGAGGTACGCGGCGAATTCGTTGCGGGAGACACTGTCGACGTCGCGGGCACCGACGGCATCGTGTTCGCCCGCGGAATGGTGGGCGTCGATGCCGTGCACGCCTCAGCAGCTGCTGGGCGTCAAAGCGGCGACCTTCCCGACGGGATGCTCGCCGAATTGATTCATCGCGACGATCTCGTCGTCCTCGACGACAAGTAGTCCTTCGCGTCACGCGTGAACACCGCCGCGTAGGCGCCGTACACGGCAATGCCGATGGCGATGCCGAGTCCAACTCGACCGCTTGCGCCGAGCCCGACGTTGGAGCCCACCACTGCTGAAGAGAATCGCACCGCGATGCCCATCAGCGCGGATCCGATGGCGATGACTACCAGATCGATCACGACTCTGCGCAGCACGACGTCATGTTTCGTCGCAGTGTGACGAGCGCGAGCGCCGCGGCAAGCAGGTAGGCGCCAGCGAAGGCATAGCCAAGTCCGGCGACGCCATGACGGTCGACGAGGACGATCGCAAGGACAATGTTGATCCCGTTCTCGACGATGTTGACGAAGAATGGTGTGCGCGTGTCACCTTGGGCATAGAAGCAGCGCAGGACGAACAGGTAGACGGAAAAACCGCCGAGACCGAGCGCCATTGCGCGCACGACGCTCGTCGTCGTG
>RFNE01000295.1 GCA_009927375.1 Actinomycetota bacterium
CCGGCGAGCGTGTGCTTCACCGATGGCACGGTGATCGGTGCGGTGCTCGATCGCAATGGACTCCGCCCAAGTCGGTTCTGGGTGACCGACGACGACGTCGTCATCGCCGCGAGCGAAGTTGGTGTCGTGTCGATCGACCAGTCGAAGGTCGTGAAGAAGGGTCGCTTGCAACCGGGCAAGATGCTGCTCATCGACACCGCCCAGCAGCGGATCATCGACGACGAAGAGATCAAGTCGTCGCTTGCCAACGCCGCGCCGTACCAGCAGTGGCTGGACGAAGGTCAGGTGAGCTTGGCCACCTTGCCCGAGCGCGAACACGTGGTCTTCAGCCGCGGCAGCGTGCTGCGCCGTCAGCAGGTGTTCGGCTACACCCACGAAGAATTGAAAGTGATCCTCGCGCCGATGGCGTCGAGTGGTGCAGAGCCACTCGGCTCGATGGGCACCGACACCCCGATCGCGGTGTTGAGCGCGCGACCTCGATTGTTGTTCGACTACTTCCAGCAACTCTTCGCTCAGGTCACCAATCCGCCACTCGATGCGATCCGCGAAGAAGTGGTCACCTCAGTCGGCACGTCCGTCGGCCCGGAGGGCAACTTGTTGGATGCGACCCCCGAGTCGTGCCGCCAACTCACGCTCCCGTTCCCGATCATCGACAACGACGAACTCGCCAAGATCATCCACATCAACGACGACGCGAACTTCGATCACCTGCGCAGTGTGGTCGTCGCCGGTCTCTACCGCGTCGCCGATGGTGCCGCGGGCATGCGAAGCGCGCTCGATGCGATTCGATCAGAGGTGAGTGCGGCGATCGAGGCGGGTGCGCGCATCATCGTGCTGTCTGACCGCAACTCCGACGAAGTGTTCGCGCCGATTCCGAGCTTGCTGTTGACGAGTGCCGTGCACCACCACCTGATTCGCGAGAAGCTGCGCACGAAGGTCGGGCTCATCGTCGAGTGTGGCGATGCGCGCGAAGTGCACCACATGGCGTTGCTCATCGGATACGGCGCAGGCGCGGTGAACCCGTACCTGGCTTTCGAATCGATCGAGGACATGATCGCCGCCGACGGGGGAACGGGTATGCACGGTCTCGGCGGCATGGATCCGCACAAGGCGGTGCATAACTACATCAAGGCCGCGGGCAAGGGCGTGCTCAAGGTGATGTCGAAGATGGGCGTGTCGACCGTCGCGTCGTACACGGGTGC
>RFNE01000013.1 GCA_009927375.1 Actinomycetota bacterium
GCCCACGGGCCAGGGGACTGAAGGTTGCGTTCGACGCCCACCGCGAGCTCTGCAATCGTCTCGGGTGAGACGAGGCCTTTGAGGACGACCACCCCGTCTCGTTGGTATGCCTCGGCGACGCTCGGGTCCAGGAGTCGACTCACGGCACCACGCTAATTGGGGTTCGCCGAGGTCGGTGGGGAAAAGAAAAGACCGCCGGCTCTTCGCCGGCGGTCTTTTCGACTACTTGGTTCGGTGGTTAGGCGCGGAGACCGCGGTTGACCATCGAGATGACGGCATCCTTCAGCGGGATCATTCCGAGAATGATGGCACCGTTGGCGCAGTAGGTCATCCAGTCGTCCGAGAACGAAAGTCCCCAGCCCGAGATCGGGTTCATGTCCAGGACCCACACCATGGCGATGGCCACGATGAGGTTCCAGTTCGAACCAATGATCGGGATTTTGCGGATGATGCCCGAGAGTTGGATGGTGCCGAGCACCGAGTCAACCACGGTCGTTACTGCGCCCAGCAGAGCTGCTGCCAGGAGGAGGTATCCGAGTGTGTACATGATCTTTTCCCCAGTTCTGTAGGCGTCGTTGCCTACATATTCGACCGTAAGCACACCCGAGGGGATGAGTGGTGGATTTCACACGATTGCAACGAATGAGCCCACCGGCAGTGGGTTGTTGCGCGTTTGTAACCTCTGCATCGTGGCCTTTGGGCCGTGCCAATTAGGGTAAATCTCGGGACAGGGGGTGCCGTGGAGACTCGACAGGTTGACGTGCTCATCGTGGGGGCGGGCATCTCGGGGATCGGCGCCGCCTACCACGTGAAGACCCTGTGCCCGACGCGGACCTTCGCGGTCATCGAGGGCCGGGACCAGCTGGGCGGCACGTGGGACCTCTTCCGGTACCCCGGGGTGCGTTCGGACTCCGACATGCACACCCTCGGATACCGCTTCAAGCCCTGGACCTCCCGCAAGGCCATCGCCGACGGTCCCTCGATCCTCGCCTACCTCCGCGAAACGGTCGAGGAGTTCGACCTGGCGCGACACATCACCTATGGCCTGCACGTCGAGCGGGCCGACTGGTCAAGCGCCGAGGGCCGCTGGACGGTCACCGCGCGCCAGGGGAACGGGGAGCGCGTCCAGTACTCGTGTACCTATCTGTTCATGTGCACGGGGTACTACCGCTACTCGAAAGGTTTCGAGGCGGAGATCCCGGGGCTCGCAAACTTCGCGGGCACCGTCGT
>RFNE01000012.1 GCA_009927375.1 Actinomycetota bacterium
ACGATGGTCACGCTGCCGAGACCGGAGCGATTGCGACCCTTGGACTGCTCGCGTCGCGTGCTCGACAATGAGCGAGGTCCTTGGTCAACTTGGCGATCTTGTCCTGGATGCGACGGCGATCGACTTCGAGCTTGGTTTCACCGGGACCCCTCGTGCCGATACCACCACCCTGCTGGGACATCGCGCCCGCGACACCGCGACGCAGTCGTGGCAGTCGATACTTCAACAGCGCAAGCTCCACCTGCGCCTTGCCCTCTTGCGTGTGGGCGTTCTGGGCGAAGATGTCGAGGATCACCGCGGTGCGATCGATCGCGGTTCGACCGAGCAGCTTCTCCAAGTTGAACTGCTGCGCGGGCGACAACTCGTTGTCGAACACGACGGTGTCGGAGTCGACCTGCAAGCACAACTCGCGCAGCTCCTCGGCCTTGCCCTTGCCGATGTAATACGTCGGGTCCGGCGCGTCCCTGCGCTGGGTGATGCGTGCGACCTCGTCTGCGCCGGCGGTGTCGATGAGGAGCGCAAGTTCATCCAGCGACTCCTGCGTCTCGCGATCGTCGTGACCATCGAGGGTGACCCCCACGAGCACGATGCGCTCGCGGAAGCTGCGTTCGATCAGTGTGCGCCCGAGCGCCTCCTGGTATGGATTGCTCACGCGTGCAGCACCGCAGTGGTCGTCAAGAGGTGCTCCGATGGTCCGATCAGCGTCACGCGACCCGGTGCCGGCTCATTCACCCGCACCCGCACGTCCCCACCATCCATGTGCACGATGACGTCGTTCGCCTTGGCGCTCACGAGCCCCCACTGCACCGCGGCCCACGCACTCGCGCATGCCCCGGTGCCACACGCCATCGTGATCCCCGCACCGCGCTCGTGCACGCGCATCGTGATCGCATTCGACTCGGGACCAGGTTCGATCACTTCGAGATTCACCATCGGCACGCGCTCGCCAAGTTCCTTGAGCGGAACGACGGCGACGTCCTCGACACCGACGACGGCGTGTGGGTTACCGACCGACAGGTGCATGACGGGACGGTTGGGATCTGCACCGAGCGTCGACCACGCGCTCGGCGCCTCGATCGAGGAGATCTCCCCCATGTCCACCGATGCATCGACGACGGTCCCGCTGCGCGGCGTCACCTCGACGCGTCGCGTCCCCGCGTCGGTTGCGATCTGATAGACGACACTCGAGGTTCGCCCGGACGAGCGATGCGCAGCTTGGGCGAGACACCGGATGCCGTTCCCGCTCATCTCGGCCACGGAACCATCCGAGTTGTACAGCTTCATGGTCAACGTCCCCACCCGTGTTCCCGAGCAGGAGCAGTCCGTCAGCGCCGATCCCCGACGTTCGATCGCACAGCCGACGCGCAGTTGCGGGCCAGTCACCCACTCCACTCGGCGGGTTCTCGATCACGAGGAAGTCGTTGCCGAGACCCGACAACTTCTCGACCGTGACCGGAAAGTCCATGCCCATTGTCTAGTGGAGAAACTCAGTCAGTACTGGTGCGATTTCAGCGACGGGATCTTCATTCACCGTGATCCAGCGAATGCGGGGTCACGACGGAACCACCGCTCCTGGCGCACGGCGAACTGTCGCGTGTGGACGATGATGTCGGAGACGGCCTCATCCAACGAGCACTCCCCGTGCAGGTGGTCGATCAACTCGGCATACCCGAGGGCCTGGCGCGCGGTGTGCGAGAGCGCCCGGGACTCGACGAGCGTCTTCACTTCGGCGAGGAAACCCTGTTCCATCATCCGATGCACGCGCGCCTCGACGCGTGCGGCCAACACCTCTCGTGGCCACAGGATGCCGATCTGCGTCACGCCGTTGTCTGGGTACGCACCGGTACCGGGACCGAACGAACTGAAGGGCTTCCCACTCCCGATCGTCACCTCGAGTGCACGCTCGATGCGTCGACGATTCGTCGGCTCGATGCGCGACGCGGCGAGCGGATCGAGTTCCTCGAGCCTTCGATACAGCGTCTCCACCCGGCGCTCGCCATCGAGTTCCCGCCGCACCTCGGGATACTCACCCGGGAATTCGAGTTCGTCGATGAGCGCGGTGAGATACAAACCCGTCCCCGCGACGACGAGCGCATTCGCACCACGAGACGTAATGTCTGCGACCGCCGCACGCGCGGCGAGTTGGTAGTCACTGACGGTGAAGCGCTCGGTGGCTTCCACGAGATCGACACAGTGATGCGGCACCTCTGTGCGATCTGCGAGCGTCGGCTTGGCGGTGCCGATGTCCATTCCCCGATACACCTGCATCGCGTCACACACGACGATCTCGGTGTTGGTCGTT
>RFNE01000011.1 GCA_009927375.1 Actinomycetota bacterium
GAGACGATCGCCCGCGGCGGCACGCTCCTCATCCCTGCATTCGCCGTCGGCCGCACGCAAGAGGTGCTGTTCCTCCTCGGCGAACTCCGCGCAGCGGGCGAGATTCCCGACGTGCCGGTGTATCTGAACAGCCCGATGGCCACGAACGCCACCGATCTCTTCCTGCGCTACCCCCGCGAACATCGACTGAACACCGAGCAGTGCGACCGAATGGCCGACAACGTGCGCTTCGTGCGCTCGATCGAAGAATCCAAGGACCTCACCCACGACGCGTCACCAAAGATCGTCCTCTCGGCGAGCGGCATGGCCACCGGTGGTCGCGTGTTGCACCACCTCATCCAGCTCGCCCCAGACCCGAACAACACGCTGCTCTTCGTCGGCCACCAGGCGATCGGCACGCGGGGCAACTCGATCGTCAACGGCGCGACCCACGTGCGCATCTACGGCCAAGACGTACCGATCCGCGCCCGGGTCGAGCACCTGCAGATGTTGTCTGCGCACGCCGACGCCGACGCGCTCGTCGCGTGGATGACGAGCGAACCGACGACACCACGTCGCACGTACGTGAACCACGGCGAGGCAGACGCCTCGGCTGCGCTCCAAGAACTCATCTGGCAACAACTCAGCTGGCAGGTCGAGGTCCCGTCGTTCGGCGCGACGATCGACACGGCACACCTGAGCCCCGAACTGACGAAGGCGGCACGACATGGCTGAATCGAACAATCACACTCACGCGGTCGCCATCGTCGTCGTGCGCGAACGCGAGGCACTCATCTGGCACGGACTCCCCCCGCGAACCGAACACGTCCTCCCCCAACGCATCGTCGCCCCCGATGCGCACCGCGATCATCGCCACGTGCGCACGAGTCAGGCACATCACATGCATCACGCAGATGCCGACGACCCCAAGTACTTCGATGAGATCGCCGCCAACCTCGGGGACGCCGAACGTATCCTGCTCGTCGGCCACGGGCACGGTCGGTCGAACCTCTCGCACGGCTTCGCCAAGCACGTCGAGCGACACCACCGCGGAGTCTCCGCGCGCGTGATCGGCGAGATGAACGCGAACCT
>RFNE01000341.1 GCA_009927375.1 Actinomycetota bacterium
CGCATCTCCGACCCGGAGCGGATTGCGCACATCGAGTCGATCGTCTCGAGCGCGCCCGTCGTCATCGCAGATGGACACCACCGCTACGCCATTAGCCGGACCTATCGAGATGAGATTCGCGCAGCACGGGCAAGCAACACCACTGGCGCCGAATTGACGATGACGTACGTCAATGAGCTGGTTCAGGAGCAACTGAGCGTCGCTGCGATTCATCGCTTCTATAGCGACGTAACCGCCGACTCCATGCTTGAAGCGCTGTCCAAGTGCTTCGACCTGAGTGATGCGCCGGCCCCCGACGACAAGACGCTGGCGCGCATGAACTCCTTCGGATGCCTGTATTTCATCGACAACACCGGTCGGGCGTACTGGCTCACGCCAAAGGCCTCTTCTTTCACGGGTGTTCGCGATCTCGACAGTGCTCGTCTCGAGCATGCCCTCTCAGGAACGTCGCACACGGTTTCTTATCAACACGGTCAACACGAAGCGGTCGAGCAATTGAAGACACCGGGTTGTGTGGCAACCATCTTGATTCGACCCGTCAGCGTCGCCGAAATTCAGCGCACTGCGAATGAAGGTCTGCTCATGCCACCAAAGTCGACGTTCTTCACGCCGAAGTTGCAGACGGGACTCGTGATGCGGGAGATCTTCGCGAACTAAGCGCCGAGTTCGGCCAGTCGAGCGTCGACGTCTGCGAAACCCTTGTCCTGCCTGGAGATCTTCGTGAACCATTCACGAGCTTTGATCACGTCGCCTGAGCGGTCATAGAGGTCAGCAAGGACGTACCACTCGCGCAGGTGGTGTTCGCGAACCTTCGCAGGATCCTTGCGAACCTGCTCCATCACGCGAACTGCAGCTTGCAAATCACCCTTGTCGGCGAGAGCACCCGCCGCCACGATTCGACCCTCTGCAACGATCGCTGCGTCCGGCGACGATTCCTTCAGCTCTTTCCACAATTCGTCAACCTTGTCGTATCGCTTGAGTGCGCGATAACAGTCCGCCAGCATCGGATGATTCAGCGTCGAACCACCCGACAAGCCTCGTGCGATCTCGAGATGCTCGGCAGCATCTCTCCACGAACCAGTCCGATACAAGGACAATCCTGCAATCTCGTGGATGAACTCCACACCCTCGCACTCCCTCGTCACAGGAACGACGATGCGACGTGCCTCTGCATAACGGCCCTTTTCGAATGCATCCAGAGCAAGCGCCACGCGTTCGACGACTCGTTTCGACGATGCTTCGCCGACGATCGATCGGATTCTCTTCCCACAGCGCTCATCAACGAAATTGATCGAC
>RFNE01000154.1 GCA_009927375.1 Actinomycetota bacterium
CTAACAAGAATCGAACTTGTGACCTCATCCTTATCAGGGATGCGCTCTAACCAACTGAGCTATAGCCCCTTGCTATGAATCAAAGTGTATTGGCATTGTCTAGTGACACCAACTGGCCCAACCGCGTCACATCAGAATCTGCGGGTTTAAGGAGCGACAACGCTTGAACGCTCGTTCTGACGAAGGTTGCTGATCCACGCTGCAATCACTGCTGCAACCTTTGTGGTTGTCTGGTCTAGATATCTTTCTTTTGAAACATCATTGACAAAACTTGGTACAGAACTTAAAGACCCAGGAATTGTCGCTCTCAGGGTCTCTTCGACGAAATTGGTCAATTGGTTATGAATCTCACTCACCGATGGTTCCTGGACGTTCTTTCGGTTGATTTCTCTCAACGCTGCTGTTACTTGTTCGTCGGATTCAACTCTGTACACATTTGGCAGGTTGGTTATGTGGGATACACCGAATATGAGAACGGGCTTACCGTGGAGAATCGCCTCAAGAGCAAGGGTCGAGTAACTCGTTTCAATTACAGCGCGTGATTGTTTGATCATCGCAAGTGATGATCTGTCGTGAGAAACGACGATGACATTTGGAATTGCAGCGATCTGCGACCAATAATTTCGTCTCCGGGGATACATTCGGGACCATTGCCGATCGCTTTCTTTCACGACTAGCTTCCAGGTATCTGGGAGACTCTTCGCTACTTGTGCCAACAACTCTCGCTGATCTGGATACATCCAACCCTTTATGGCAGTCGTCGCGTTTGGTTGTGACTGAACTTCACAGAAGACAAAGTCTCCTTCGATGGCTTTCTTGGATACCGCGTTTGTTTCATCGGTAATCGACGCCTTGTTTCGACGTCGACGTTGCAAAGACTTACGTGTTCTTCGAGGAAGTGTTCGAGGACGTTTGAATCTCACAAGAAACTGTCGTCCCCCGGATCTCGCATTTTTCGACGCCGATGAATCGCCTTCTGATCGACCGATTCCAACTTGTGTGAGCATCTTTGCTCGGCGCATTTCAAAGTCGTCAATGAACTGAAAACGTTCGTTCGCGACACGGAGTAGTTGAGCTCCGAGTTCTAGTTGCCCGATCTCACTCGAATTCTCATGCACATACAACGAGCCGAGAAACG
>RFNE01000131.1 GCA_009927375.1 Actinomycetota bacterium
GTGAGGTCTCCCGGCACGATTTCGACGTACGGGAACTCGTCACGAATCATCTCCGCGCGTGGATTGTGCTGGCCCTTCATCATTCCGTAGACCTTGTAGCCCTTGGAGTGCAACAACTCGGCCAAATGACGGCCGTCTTGACCGGTGATTCCCGTGATAAACGCCTTGCGCATGAGACCCCCACTCTAACGGAGACCGATCGTTACGATCAGGGACGTGATCGCGGTCCTTGCAGGCGGAGTCGGTGCCGCGCGATTTCTACGAGGCGTCGTGCGCCTCCCCAAGGCATCCGACGTGACGGTCATCGTCAATACCGGTGATGACACCGTGATGCACGGTTTGCACATCTCCCCCGACATCGACACCGTCACCTACACACTCGCCGAGGCGATCGATCCACAACGAGGTTGGGGACTCGCAGACGAGTCCTGGAACGCAATGGCCAATCTTGGTCGATACGCATCTGTCATTCCGGACGGTTCGTCAGCGGGTCAAACCTGGTTCAACCTCGGCGATCGCGATCTCGCCACTCACCTCTATCGCACCGCGCGACTCGCCGAAGGCGCAACGCTCGCCGACGTGACCGACGAGATCGCGCGTGCGTGGGACCTCCCCGTGCGGATAATTCCCATGACCAACGATCGTGTGCGCACGATGGTCACGCGCGCGGATGGTGCAACTCCGCGTGAGATCCCATTCCAGGAGTACTTCGTCAAACTCCGCCACGATGTCCCCGTCGAGTCCATCCGCTTTGACGGCGCCGATGCAGCTATGCCGCTCGGTCTCGACGCGCTCGAACCTGCGGATGCGATTCTCATCGCCCCATCGAACCCGCTCGTGTCGATCGCGCCACTGCGATCTCTCGCTGGCGTTGACGATTTGTTGCGACGCCGACGCGACCACGTCGTTGCCGTCTCCCCGATCGTTGCAGGGTCGGCACTGAAGGGACCGGCTGATCGACTGATGCGCGAACTCGGTCACGAACCGAGCGTCGTCGGCGTCGCGCGGCTGTATGCGCCGATCGCGTCCGCGCTCGTGATCGACGAGCAAGATGCGGCGCTCGCCACGGCAGTCGAGTCCGAGGGCATCCGCTGTATCGTCACCAACACGATCATGTCGACTCCGGAGATCACCACCGCGCTCGCACGCACCTGCATCGAGGCCGTGTCGTGACGAGGTTGCAGGCGTGGGGCGTGACGGGAATCGGCGAAGTCGTTCCTGGCGACCAAGTCGGTGACCTCATCGTCGAGGCGTGCTCGGGGGAACCGAACGGGCCACTCGCCGACCATGACGTCGTCGTCGTGACGCAAAAGATCGTCTCCAAAGCTGAGGGACGCCTCGTCGAGATCGACCCGAACGATCCACTGAGCCACAAGCAACTCGTCGAAGATGAAGCCGTGCGAATCGTGCGCCGCCGAGGAGACCTCATCATCACCGAGACCAAGCATGGATTCATCTGCGCAAACAGTGGCGTCGATCTTTCCAACGTCGAGCGCGGTTACGCGGCGCTCCTCCCGCTCGACAGTGATCGCTCCGCGCGACGTATTCGCGACATCATCAAGGCCAAACTTGGCGTGACGGTTGGGGTGATCGTGAGCGACACCTTCGGACGACCGTGGCGGAAGGGTCTCACCGATGTCGCGATCGGCGTGGCGGGCATCGCTGCGGTCCACGATTTGCGCGGAACGCCAGATGCGCTCGGCCGCGTCATGCAAGTGACGGAAGTGTCGATTGCCGACGAGGTGGCAAGTGCCGCAGAACTCGTGATGGGAAAATCCTCGGGGATCCCCGTCGCGATCGTGCGCGGACTCGACAAGGAGTGGTTCAGGGAGTCGTCGATGGACGAGATCGTCCGCCCCGCCCAGGAAGACCTGTTCCGCTAACGCTTCGGAAAGGTGTCGCGAATCGAAGCGATGCCATCCACGACCGACGTCCACGGTGCCCAGCCGAGCTGGATCTTGGCGCGCACGTTCGACAGCGCAAGTCGCGTCACGTCCTCTTCTCGCGTGGTGGTCTTGCGCGCCTTCAACGAACTCCCCATCGCAACCAACTTCCAGACTTCCTCGATGGGCGTCGCGACACCTGTGCCGATGTTGATGACGAGACCACCACCGCGTTCATGAGCACGCGCAAGGGCATCGACCGCGTCATCGATGAACACGAAATCACGCGTCTGTTTCCCAGAGCCGAAGATCTCCGCATCAATTCCCCGCACGACCGCCGACGCGAATGCGGCGACGACACCATCTTGTGGTCTCTGGCGCACTCCATAGACGTTCCCCATCGCGAGCGCACAGAACTCGATGCCATACCGCTCTCGATAGACGTTGAGCACATCGACCATCGTGTGCGCCATCACGTGCGACACGCCGATTGCTTCCGTTCGTCGGCCCTCTTTCACCGGCTGATGCTTCGCTTCGATTTCGCCGTACAACAAGCCAGCGGGGATCGCGACGACGACACGACCAACACGGTGTCGCCGCGCAGCCTCGAGCACACCAAGCAATGCAGGAAGGGAGCGGGTGATCGACAACGAATCCGATGCGCTCGGCTGCAAGATCGCAAGGTGATAGATGACTTCTGGATTACGCAGTCCAACGAGTTCGGCAAACTCGAGCGAGGTCACGTCGAGATGATGGAAGCGCAGTGATCCACCCATCGATCGCGCAGCGGCCAGATTGGCGAGGGAACCCGTCGACAGATCATCGACCACATCGACGTCATGACCATCGGCGAGCAGTCGCTCGACCAGGTGCGAACCGATGAATCCCGCACCACCACAGACCATGACGCGTGCCATGACTAAGCCCCTTCGACTCGCGGCACACCCCGGTCTCGGATCGTTTCGCCGTCGGCGACGATCCCGTCATGGGCGACGATCACGTTGCGAAGCGTGGCGTTTGCGCCAATTGAAC
>RFNE01000314.1 GCA_009927375.1 Actinomycetota bacterium
GCGGCGATGTTGTTCGGCGTGCTCGGCCTGCGGAAGGAAGAGATGTTCACGTCGCCCAAGGCTCCGAAGGGTGGAACCCCGTGCGCGACGCGCTGCGATTCGTCGCCCACCACGAGAAGTTGCTCGTCACCTTCATCGTGTTCACGCTCGTCTCGACGTTTGCGTTCAACTACGGCGTCGCTCTGCCGAAGCTCGCCGACGAGGTGTGGGGGAACGAGAAGTACTTCGGGTGGGTGCTTGCCGTCACCAGTTTCGGCAGCATGCTCGGCGCCCTCATCAACGCGCGCAAGGTTCGCATCACGTATCGCTGGGTGGCGTCGATGACGATCGTGCTCGGCGCCGCCAACCTCGGTCTCGCGTGGGCACCGAACGTCATCGCGGCGTTCTGCTGGGCGATTCCCCTCGGCTTTGGTGGTGCAGCGATGATCTCGTCGGCGAACTCGATCTCCCAACAGGAGTCTCCACCCGACATGCGCGGGCGGCTGCTCGCGCTCACCGCCGTGGCATTCCTCGGCTCGACGCCGATCGGTGGTCCGGTGACGGGATGGGTTGCCGACGCAATCGACGTGCATTGGGCTCTCGCCTATGGGGGCGTGATTGCGATCGTGTCGGGTGCGGCGATGCTCGTGTGGATCCTGAGCCGCCATCCCGAGCACGATGTGGCAGGAACCACCGCGACGAGTCAGGCTTGACGCTCATGACGAGCGTGATGTGGTTCCGTCGCGACCTGCGACTCTCCGACAACGAGGCGTTGTGCGCGGCTGCCACGAATGGCCCGATAACGCCGTTGTTCGTGATCGACCCGACGCTGTTCGGTCGCGCCGGGGCCCCACGAGTCGCGTTCATGTTGCGCAACCTGCGTGCCTTGGACCAGTCGATGAACCGTGCGCTCGTCATTCGCTACGGCGATCCGCGCGAGGTGGTTCCAAAGTTTGCGCAGGAGGTCGGGGCGAGCGAAGTGTTCGCCGCGAAGGACTTCGTGTCGTACGGAATGAAGCGCGATGCTGAAGTTGCCGCCGCAACGGCGAAGGTGGGCGTCACGATGCGCTTCGTCGGATCGAACTACGCCGTCGAGCCGGGCAGCGTGTTGAAAGCTGACGGGACGCCGTATGCGGTGTTCACACCATTTTCCAAGGTGTGGAATTCGATCGGCTGGCCCGCTCCATTTCCGACACCGAAGGTGGAGTGGCGGGGCGCGCCAGAGATCAAATGCGAGGGGTATCCCGACGAACCTGCATGTGACGCCGAGTTGCCACCAGCGGGTGAGGATGCGGCGCGCGAGTTGTGGTCGAGTTTCGTCGATCGCGCACTCGATCGCTACGTCGACATCCGCAACAATCCCGACGTCGATGGCACGAGCAGACTGTCGCCGTACTTGCGCTTCGGTGTCGTTCACCCGCGCACGTTGCTTGCCGAGTTGAACGAGACGAAGTCGCAGGCCCACTATCGCAGCGAGTTGTGTTGGCGGGAGTTCTATGCAGACGTGTTGTTCCGCCAGCCCCGCACGATGTGGGAGAACTTGCAGCCGAAGATGGACAAGATGGACC
>RFNE01000010.1 GCA_009927375.1 Actinomycetota bacterium
TGCAACTGGGCTCGCTGTTCGACTGACACGTATCGGTTGGCGAGCGCACCGAATCCAGTCGAGACTCCGTACACCGGTTCCGAAGAGGCGACGAGTGCATCGATGTGGGCGCGGGACTCGGCCATCGCGGAGAGCGCTCGTGGCGACAACTCGACGGGTGCGTTGTGCCGTGCGACTGCGATGACATCGGCCATCGTCATGCCTTGATCGGAGATCACCACTGGCTTCACATCGTCACCCTTCGTTGCGCAACGTAAGAAATCTAGTATGGGTGTCGTGGCTGATTCCTCGCAGTTCGCACGTGATGCGATGGCACATGCCCAGAGCCTGTATTCGACGGCGCTGCGCATGACCCGCAATCGTGCCGACGCGGAAGATCTGGTGCAGGAGACCTACCTCAAGGCACACCGCAGTTACGCCACGTTCGAAGAGGGCACGAACTTGAAGGCGTGGCTGTTCCGCATTTTGACGAACACGTTCATTAATACGTATCGAGCAAAGCAGCGTCGGCCACAGGAGTCGGACCTCGGCGACGTAGAGGATCTCTATCTCTACAGACGACTGCCACAGATCGTGGCCCAGAGCGCTCCTGCTGAGGACCAGCTATTGGACCTGTTTCCCGCCGACGAGGTGCGCACTGCGATCGAGAACCTCCCGGAAGCGTTCCTCCTCCCCCTCCTGCTCTCGGAATCGACGGCTTCACCTACAAGGAAATCGCCGAGATCCTGGACGTGCCGATCGGGACCGTGATGTCGCGCCTCCACCGGGGAAGAAAAGCGCTCCAGGAAGCGTTGTATCGGTACGCAATGGACCGTCACCTCATCGCCGACGAAGGACACAGCAATGGCTGATTGCAACGAGACGCTGCGCGAACTCGACCGCTTCCTCGACAACGAACTCGCCTCAGAGGTACTCGGCGAAATGATGGAGCACCTGGACCAGTGCGTCGACTGTCAGCAGGCGTTCGAGTTCCATGCAGAACTGCGTGCGGTCGTGAAGAAGGCGGCGGGTGACGAACCGCTCCCCGATTCTTTGCTCGGTCGCATCAAGCAGTGCTTCGGTACCGACCTCACCGTCGATACCGACCAAGCCTGACCAATTCACTACGCTTGAAACCATGTTCGCAGTCGTCTGGCATTTCTGGCTCGGTCTCATCCTTCTCGTGGTCGGCGGTCTCTCACTCGTCGGTCTCGTCGTCGGATACCTGTCCAAGGTGACCGCCATGAAGTACCCGAATCGTCGCCAGCGCAAGGCTCAGAGCTAGTCGATTCTCACCATGACCGCATTCGGTGATGCGGTCCGCAAGCACGAACTGGTCGTTGATCTCCTCTCGAGGTGCACGTTCCCGAAACCAGGAAGCAA